>CALCYP010000033.1 GCA_937906635.1 uncultured bacterium
GGGTGGGGATTTAATAATTGTTTTACTCGAAAATCCTCCGTCCTATCGGACACCTCCTTTAAAAAGGAGGAAATATTAAGTGATGGGTGCTTTAGTTAACATTAACAAGAGTATGAAGTTAGTTTCAGTTCTAATCTGTACCTACAATGCAGAAAAAACCATCAAAGAAACTCTAGATTCATGTATAAATCAGACCTACAAAGATTTTGAAATACTGATACATGATGACCAATCTAAAGATAAAACTATCCAGATTATAAACGATATTTGCGATAAAAGAATTAAAATAATTGAATCGTGAAAGAAGCTCTGACCATATAAGTGATTAAACTTTCTACTCGACCATGCGAAATGAGAATATATAGCAATACAAGATCATGATGATTTATGGAAGCCAGAGAAACTAGAAAAGCAAGTCAAATTCCTAGAAGAAAATAAAAAGTACATAGGTTGCGGGACAAAAACTTTGATGTGGTACGAATGAGATAATAAATGCCTCGAATACTATTTATCAAAAGAGAATTATTACACACTGCATCCATCGTTAATGTTTAGAAATGAGTGATATCGTTACATTGAGGACAGAATTTATATGTGAGATGCGTTATTTCAGAAAAAAGTGCTATGCAAGTGAAAGAATTTAATTTGAAATATCGATGAGACATTAACGATTCATCGCATAAAGCCGTGAGCTGAAAATTATAGTTATAAATGGTTTAAGTTTACGAGGAAGAATTTGAATACGATATATTCATTGCATGGCAAGTTATATTGAACCGAAGTGTTATTATGGGAATGTATGAGAAAGATTGTTTATCCGATATTGCATTTAATTAAATGTGATAGTTGGATTGATAAGATTGAGAGAGGGCCGTTTAGGTTACAGGGATATAAGGTTAAAGAATTTCTGTTGAAGTAATTTACCTTTTAAATTAGAGAATTATGAACATTAAAGCTGTGTTATTCGATATGGATTGAGTCCTAATTGATGCTCGTGAATGGCATTATGAAGCTCTAAATAGAGCATTAGCACTTTTTGGTTATACTATCACTCGTGAAGAACATGAATGATATTATAACTGATTACCAACATTAGTAAAATTACAAAGGTTAACAGAAGAAAAATGACTTCCAGCAAGTCTTCATCAATTCATAAATGAAATGAAACAACAATATACAGTTGATGAGATTTACAATAATAGTCAGCCAGATTTTTGAAAACAAGTTATGTTGAAAAAGTTGAAGAAAATGTGAATTAAGGTCGCTTGTTGTTCAAATTCAATAAGGAGAAGTATAGAGATGATGCTTGATAAAGCTTTAATCTTAGATTATTTTGATTTAATCGTTAGTAATCAAGATATTTCGAAAGCAAAGCCAGATCCTGAAATGTATTTAAAAGCAATGGATTCTTTCTGATTAACACCAAATGAAGTAATTATTGTAGAAGATTCTCCACATGGAATTGAGGCTGCGAAGAAAGCATGATGACATTTAATTGTTGTAAATAATGCTACAGAAACACATCGATGAATTTTTTGAGATTATTTCAAATAATTTTTATTTTTTTAATTAAAAACTATGTTAAACATCGTTATTCCAATGGCATGAGCTTGAAGTAGATTCGCTCAAGCATGATACACTTTCCCAAAACCATTGATTGAGGTTAAATGAAAACCTATGATTCAGGTTGTTGTGGAAAATCTTAAACCAAAGGATGATAGAGAATATAAATTTACATTTATCTGTCAAAGAGCTCATTATGATAAATATGCATTGAAATATCTATTAAATCTTATTGCTCCAAATTGTAATATTGCAATGACTGAATGAGTCACAAGATGAGCGGCTTGTACAGTATTATTAGCAAAAGAATACATCGACAATGATGATGAATTATTATTAGCAAATTCAGATCAATATATAATTGATTGAATACAAGATTTTTTGAATCATGTTGATAACACTGAAACAGATTGATCAATTGAAATATTCAAATCTACACATCCCAAACGAAGCTTTGCAAGATTAGATAATGATTGATATGTTGAAGAAGTTGCAGAGAAAAAGCCAATTAGTGATAATGCTACAGTTGGAATCTACTATTTCAGACATTGAAAAGACTTTGTAGAATGAGCAGAAAATATGATAAGAAAAAATATTACAACGAATGATGAATTTTATGTTTGTCCTGTGTATAATGAATTAATTCTAAATGATAAAAAAATAGATGTTTTCGATATAGGAAATAGAATGATTTGAATTGGTACACCAGAAGATTTGAACAGGTTTTTAGATTCTGAATATTCAAATAATATTTAGTTTATAAAAAGTTTTATAATGAAAAAGCTTAATTTATCTGATTTTACAAAATGATGGTTTATTTGAGATTTTGAACCATCATTACAAAAAACACAAGATTTTGAAGTGGCCGTAAAAACATACAAAAAGTGAGATCATGAAGAAAAGCATTTCCATAAAATAGCGACAGAATATACCGTAATAAATAATTGAAAATTCAGAATGTGAAATGACATATTATGACCTTGAGATATAATGGTAGTATATCCAAACGATGCTACAGATTTTGAATGTTTAGAAGATTGATCAAATACTGTTGTAAAAATTCCTTGTGTAAAGGGAGATAAATATATTGTAAATGAATAAATATGCGGTTAATAAGCCATAGATGATTAGATTCTTTAAATAAAGATTTTAAATATGCTGAAAGTTCTAAAGAAGCTTTTGAAAATTTACTAAATAGATGATATTGATTAGAATTTGATGTTAATTTTTCAAAAGATTTAGTTCCATTTGTATTTCACGATAAATGATTAACAAGAATATCAAATTGAAAAGATAATAGACTATTTAAAGATTTAGGTTGGGTAGAAATAAAAAAGTATGAATTACAAAACAATTGTCATTTTATAACATTGGATGACTTATTTCAATTAATTGAGAATGAACAGAAAATTTGAATTCGATCTGCATTACATTTAAAATCTCAATATCAGGAAAAGAAATTATTAGATATTTTGATTAAAGTTATTGAAAATAATCCAAAAATTATAGAAAAGTTGTTTATGTTTGATGTTAAAATTGATACAGCAAAATATTTAAAAGAGAAAAAATCAAATATTAAATTATTTTTCTCTGTATCACATGAATATGATGTACAAAGATTTAATAATTCTGTTTGATGAACATTATACACTGTAGATGAAGCAATCCAAAATAAAAACTTAATAGCTTGAGTTTGGTTAGATGAACGAGATAGAAAAGACAAATATTGAACAAAAAAACTATACATAGATGAAGTTATAAATTGATTCAAAGGTGTATGATTAAAAACTGCTATGATATCTCCAGAATTGCATGCTAAATCTCCGTGATTATTATGATGAGAATTTCATGAAGATGCAGAAAATGATAAAAAATTAAAACAAAGAATTGAAGAAATAAAAAATTTATGAATAGATTTTGTATGTACTGATTATTTAAATTATTATAAATAAAAATGGCAAATAGACCAAGAATAGCATTTTGCTTTTCATGACAAGCAAGAACATTGGATCAGACTTATTTATTTTTTCAAAAAAATCTTTTTGATGCAGCTAAGGGACAATGATTTGATTATGATATATTTTGTGCTGTTGAAGATGACGAAGATGTAGATAAAGTAAATTTGTTAAATCCAACAAAAGTTGAAAAGATAAAAAGTAGTGATGTCGAAAAAATTATTGAAGAAAAATATTGAGATTTTATTAAGGACGATTGGAATAAATACTATTTAATGAATTGTGATTTTAGTATATTTTTACAACAAATATATAAAGTTAGTAAAAGTATATCAATGGTAAATAATGTTGATTATAAATTAGTTCTTCGTCTCAGATTTGATGTTTTTTTCTTTAATAAATTAAATTTTTTTGAAATAATAAAAGAGATAAATAGTTGATATATCATTTGTAATTTTCCGCGAAAAACTAAAAAATTTTGAATTGATTTTTCTAAATTACGAGAGATTGAAGATTTTTATTTTATATGAACGGAGAAATCTCTGTTATGTCTTACATCTATTTTCGAAAACGTAAAAATCTTTTTGGAATCATATAAGGTAAAAGATAGGTATATGTTCATATTAAAAATAAATAAAATTATAGTCAACACTTTAATAAAAATTAACAAAAGAATTTGATATATAGTATCCGTCGTATTAGCATGTATATCCAAAAAATTCTTTTTTTATTGGTTTAGTCCCGAATCATACTATTATGAATATTTATTATTGAATTGATGAAAAATAAAAAAAACAAATATTTCTCTCATTCTTCTAAGAAAGAATATTGAGGATTCGCAAATTCAATTACACAAAAAAACACTATATGAATTTTGACAATTTATTTTTTAAAAAAATTAAATTAATGCAAAAAATCATCTTTATGGGCATTGTTTGAAAAAAATGGAGTTTGTGAATTTATGGAGAGAAACTAATAGAATCACTGAATAAAAAAACAATAGTAGTCGATAAAAGAAAAATTTATCCTGAAATGTCTCGTTTAAAAACAGTTTTTATTCAATTTATTGAAAATATTATTCCTCATAGAATGAAAATTTTGAACAAATGAGATATAATTTTGCAATCTCATTCTAGTTTTATCTTTCCTCCTATATGGTATTTAAAAAGAAGTATTATAGTTGTTCATGATTTAGTTTTGTTTGATGATGATTATTATGATTGACGCCCGATTTTTGTAAAACCTTTAAAATATTGGAATAAAACTATTTGAAAGTGGTTATACAAACGTATGTTGTATAAATGCCTTTGAATAGTAGCAATATCTCAGGCGACAAAAGATGATATAATAGATAAATTTTGAAAGGATTTAGAGAAGAAAGTCGAAGTTGTGTATAATGGAATTGATTTAAATATTTTTAAACCAGCTTCAAAAAAAGAAAAGCCAGATAACTTAAAGAATCAATATATCTGTTACATAGGTTCAGAAATGGATAGAAAAAATCTGAAAAATATTATAGCTGCATTTTCTGTTGTAAAAAAAGAATTCCCAAATTTAAAACTCATAAAAGCACCTAAAGATAATACTTGAGACAGAGAAAAAACTCTGAAGTATATTGAAGATAATAATCTAAAAGTTTGAAAAGATGTTATTTTTATAGACGAATATCTTCCAATAGAAAAATTGGTTGAATTATATCAATATTCAGAGATTTTCGTATTTCCATCATTAAAGGAAGGATTTTGATTCCCCATTCTTGAAGCTCAAGCTTGCGGAACTCCGGTAATCACAACAGATTATAATCCAATGAGAGAGTTGGTTACATACAAGGAAATGACAGTTAATCCTCTTAATCCAAAAGATATTGCCGAAAAAATAATAAAAATACTCAAAAATCCAATTTTAAGAGAAAGCATGGTTAAAGATTGATTAAAAAACTCTTCCTGATTTACACGAGATAATACAGCTCAAAATATGTTAAATTTTATCGAAAAGTATAATTCAAAATAACATTTATTATTTATTATTACCCATGCATATTCTCTACACTTTAAATGATAAATTTGTTCCACAAGTTGCAGCCTGAATCTGCTCTGTGTGTGAGAACAATGAGAAATGAACGGTAAATTTTCATATAATCTCTGCATGAATAACAGAAAAAAATCAAAATGAAATGAGAAAATTAGCTGAAAAATATGATAATGAATTATATGTATATGAATTAAAACCTCTTGAAGAGTATTTCGATTTTAATTTTGATACAAACTGACGAAATCCTATTGTATTAGCCAGATTATTAGTAGATAAAATTTTACCAGATAATATTGATAAATTACTTTATCTTGATTGAGATACTATCGTTAGATGAAATTTGAATGATTTATGGAATACTGATATGTGAAATAAAATCATTGGAATGAGCATAGAACCAACGGAAGATAAAACAAGAAAAGATAATTTATGACTCCATGATTATCCCTATTGTAATGCATGAGTCCTACTAATAAATATGAAAAGATTTAGAGAAATAAAAGCCTGAAAAATAATTATTGATTACTATAAAGAACATGATGGACAGTTATTTGCTAATGATCAAGATGCAATAAATGCCTCTATGAAAGATGAGATATATATTCTGCCACCAAAATATAATTTTTATAACATATTCTGGCAATATCCCCATCGATTTATGAAAAATTTAATGTGAAAAGTTCCTTATTTTTCAAAAAAAGAATATATGGAATCGGTAAGGAATCCTGTAATTATCCATTATCTCTGAGAGGAAAGACCTTGGAGGGCATGAAATCATCATAAATATAAAGATGATTATAAGAAATATTTATGAATGACATATCGAAAAGATACTCCTGATGAAAAGTGATGGAGATTATATTTTGTATGTTGGTATCTTTTCAATTTTGTTATGAAACCATTTCCTGCTCTAAGATATAAGATTATCAATTACTTAATCCCAAAATTTATGACCTATAGAAAAAGACAACTGAAGAGAGGTTAAAATTATCTCTCTAAATTTGGTATATTTTTCAAAAAATCAAACAACTCAACATTTATATAAAAATTTTCCTTTCATTTTTTCTCTTTTCTCAATATTCATATTCCTATCAATTGATCTAAATATTTCATTGCTGATGGACGAGAGCATCATAAATCATCCATAATAAATTCTATTTTCGTATAAGGATGTTTAAATGTATTATTCAATAATGTTTGACTATATATCTTTGGTAGTTTCTCTCTGATAATATGTTTTTGAGATAACATCATATCTTTTATTCAATTGATAATATCTATAGTTTGTTTTGATGTTTTCTCTATTGCTGTAAGAATAAACAATATCCAATCATTCCAATTGTTATTATCACGGATATCTTGTAAATATCTATAATATTCAGATTTATTCTGATTTATATATCTACTAAGATACAATATTGGAGAATCTAATAATCATTCTTTTACGATATATAAGATATTTATTATACGTCAAACTCTTCCATTTCAATCATAGAAAGGATGAATACTTTCAAATTGGTAATGTAATAATGCAACATTAATTAATGAATCATGTCATGTATCTGAATCATTTAAATATTTTTCAAAATCTGACATCAAATCTAAAATTTCTTTAGGATTTTGAGGTGGAGTATAAACTGTTTTTCATGTCTTTTCATTTTTTAACTCCGTTCCAGCTATTTTCCTAAATCAAGCATCATTATGTTCTATTAGAGATTGAGCCTTTAATATATCTTTATTCATAATTAACTGACTTTTTTTTACAGAATGATATGTTGTCATTAAAGCATCAACATAATTATATACCTCTTTGGCTCATATTGTTGCAAAAGTCTTTTTATCTACATTACTTTGATATAATTCATCATGTGTAGTAATAATATTCTCAACTTCAGAGCTATCTTTCGCCTCTTGAAGTGATAAAGTATTTATAAGAATTTCTTCATTTGGAAGAATCTTTGAAACTCATTTTAATTCTGCTAATGCTTTATGAGCAGAAAGTAAATTTTTCATTATTTCTTTAGTTTCAAAGTGTTGTTTTGCGATAGTATAAAGAGATTCCATAACAATTAAACTATTAATAAAACATCATAACGTGTAAAATATATTGATTTTTTTTTACATATCAACATTAACATGTAAAAGTTTTGCGATTTTTTTTACACGTTATTGAAACATGTAAAAATT
>CALCYP010000034.1 GCA_937906635.1 uncultured bacterium
AATCTGCTGTAATTGAATCTATTGCTGTTCATCAGTCTGTATCAAATGTTATTGTGTACTGATTTTCTGTCCAATCAGCATTGAAAGTTATTACACCGCTGGTTGCCATCGAGCCTGTGATAGGTGTGGTGCTAAAATCAAATGCTATTCCATCATTAAGTTTCCATGATAGAGTATATCATATCCTTTCAAGATTTTCTCCAGAATATGCTGAACCTATCTCTCCATCTACTGCATAAGTATATCATACTTCATTATCACCAGACATAAATGAGAGATAGAACACTTCGTTATAATCTGTAGTATTTTTGACACAACGAACAGAACGTCCACGTGCAAATTTCGATGCTCAGTATACGCCTGGCATTTCAAGATTATATGCCGATACACTTGTTTGATAGTTATCACTTACCGTAGAAAGCCAATAATATCCTTCTGGTACTCCACTACTAGATCCCAAATGGAATCAGCTTATATTATAGATCTGTAAAGCTGGCTGATATCCCTCTTGTGTATGTCTACGAGTACCTGCTAATGGTAGTAAAAAATTATTCTGTAAATAATTTGCAAGGTATCTTGGAAGACAATAGTTAACATAGTTATTACCTTGAGAACAATATCTCTGCACTAAGTCTATCGTTCTTTTAAATCCTTGAGCATATAATTGATAGATTACTTCGTTTGGATCGGTATATGACCCAATATCATTGATCCGTCATAATCATTCAGCATATGTAGGTACATGATATCATTCTGGACATGGTCATTGTTGATCTGATTCTGATCAGTTTCATCACCACATATTAGCGACTTCGCTTAGTGATGTATCTGAATTTTGCCAAGCATCATTATCTATTCTAAATATTCCATTGTAGTATGTTGATACATGACCAGTCCAGTCTGTAGCTTGAGTATATGATCGTGTCTCCCCATTTGGAAAATCTGTTTCATTATCTGGGTCTTGACTAGGTTTGAATCCATAGTTGTTTCACCATTGGAAATGGTATCAACATGTACTCATATCTTCCGAAGAACAACTTGTCCCAGAAGCGGTTGCTCATAGATTTCTATCCATCAAAGTGATATTTAGTGAATTTACTTGAAAATCCTCAAATGGCAGCCATTTTGCATACACTGTAAAATCAGCATCTGACACATATCATGTCCATCTGGCATCAGATTCTCCAGTTCACATGTACCATCCATCAAACATACATTTTTGATTTTCATTTGTTCCACATTTTTGTCATTTACTTGGTGTCTTCCAATTTGTAGTTCAAAGCATGTCATTAGCATATCATGTCATAGTTTTTGGAGATGTTGATTTGTCTTCTACTCGATATCATCAATTTAAATCAAAAGTCACTTGCACTCAGTCATATCAAGTTATCTCTTCATTATCTGCTTTTGTTCATGATATTGGATGTGTATAAAACGCCAACAGTAATCATGCTACTGCTCATACACCAAACATCGTTCTCACGATTCGTTTTGGTTGTTTTTTTAATTTAATTGTTTTTCTTTTCATCTTATTTTGTTATAATATAAATAAAAATCCATTTAAAAATTTAATGACAATTTAATTATATACAAAAAAAAAAAGATGTCAAATTTTTTGGCACTTTTTTATCGCGGTAGTACCTGCGTTTTCAGACTTTT
>CALCYP010000035.1 GCA_937906635.1 uncultured bacterium
AAAAAGGCGACTAAATCCGCATAGTCGCCAAACTAACTACTCTATACTGTCAACCGACAAAATAAGAGGCAGATCTAATCGCCTATTTATGTCGATTAACAAAAACTGTATAAAGAAGAACAGTATTTGTAGTTAATTTGGCAGTTTCAAAATAATATTATTGCACCAAAAATCAAGAGCATTTGTAATAAAATTATTTTCAGATTTTTTGCCTATTAAAAAAGGCGACTAAATCCGCTAGTCGCCAAACTAGTTTTCTACATACATCAAACGATAATACATAGGCAGATTTAATCGCCTTTTTTATCGTTTAATGTATAAAATACACAAAAAAATGTAGAATTAACTAATTTGGCATTTCCTACTATAGTAAACTATTTTATAAAATCAATTAATTTTTGAAAATTTTTGAAATATGGTGTGTTAATTGTTATTTGGTTATTAATTTTCAGAAAATTGTGAATTGTATAGCTCTTTATAAAATCCATTTTGAGCGATAAGACTTTCGTGAGTACCAGATTCTATAATATCTCAATCTTTCAAAACGAGTATTAAATCGGCATTTTTTATGGTCGATAATCTATGTGCTATGATAAATGATGTCCTATTTTTCATTAGAGAATCCATGGCATCTTGAATATATTTCTCTGTCCTGGTATCGATTGATGATGTGGCTTCATCCAAAATTAGCATAGGTGAATTTGAGACCATGGCTCTTGCTATAGTTAATTGTTGCCTTTGTCATACAGATAATGAAACTTTTTCATCCAAAATGGTATCATATCATTTTGGCAGTGTCATAATGAAATGGTGTAATCATATAGCTTTGCAAGCATTTATAATTGATTCATCTGGTACATCCTTTTTGTTGTATACGATATTTTCTCTAATTGTACCATCAAAAATCCGAGTGTCTTGTAGTACCATACAAAATAAATTATGGATATAATCTTTGGTCATGAGTTTGGTATCTGTTCAATCAATGGTGATTTTTCAGCTATTTATCTCATAAAATCTCATTAATAGATTTACAATGGTTGTCTTTCATGCTCAAGTCGGTCATACAATAGCGACTTTACTTCCAGGAGTAATGTCTATTGATAAATCGTTGATTATAATCTTATTTTCATCATATCAAAATTTTACATGTTCAAATTTTATAGCTCATTTTTCAAAATGATTATTTTTTTCTTTTTGAGATTCATCTTCCATTTCTCATTCATGTAAAAAGGAGAAAACTCTTTCAGCTGCTGCTAAAGCTATTTGTAATCTCTGTGCTAATCAAGATATTTGAGTTAATGGTTGTGAAAAATATCTCACATAAACTAAAAATGCCACGATAACTCAAAATGAAATTTGTCCATGAAATGCGAGGATCGCTCATATTACGGCTACTATGACATATCATAAATTATTTATAAACGAAATAATTGGCATATTTAGACCAGACAAAAGTTCAGCCATAAATGTATTTTTCTTTAGAGTATCATTTAATTCTGTGAATTTGGTTTTCATCTCATCTTCTGCATTGTATGCTTTGATTACTGTGTGTCCACTAAAAGCTTCTTCTACATGTCAATTGATTTTTCATAAATAAATTTGCTGATTATCAAAATGTTTTTGGCTTTTTTTCATGATAAAAAATACTATTATAGCTCATACTGAAATTGATAGTACCGCAGTCATTGTCAAAACAAAATTAGTAGTTAGCATCAAAATTAGAGATCAAACAAGCATAATACAGGATGTAATGAGTGTAGTGATAGAGTTGCTTAGACTGTTTGTCAATAGGAAAACATCGTTTGTGATCCTGGATAAAATATCTCAAGTCGTTGTCTTATCAAAAAATTTGATAGGCAATCTGTCTATTTTTTTTATAATATCACTCCTCATGTGGCGAGACATTTTTGCTGTAATTGTGGCTGTGATAAATCACTGTAACATGGAAAATATTCCAGATCATACATATATACATATCAAAAAAATTCATATTTTATATACTCAATTTTTGTCTATAGTAGATTTTAGTCATTCCAATATTAAATTTGTGAGATTTGATAAATATCTCGGTCAAAGTAGAGCTAATAAACTACCAATGATTGCAGAGATTACCGCTATAGACAGAAATGGGATGTATTTTTTGAAATAAACCAAAAAATTTTTTAAAGTTCATTTGATGTCCTTTACTTGTCTATCTTCTGGACTGACATAGCGTCATCTTCATGGTCAGCCAGGTCTGTGCTGTTTCGTATTTTCTTTTTCATTAGTATCTTCAGTCATATTTACTTGTAATGATAAAATAAGCTATTTATTCAATTCTTGTTCTGATAGCTGAGATAATGCGATTTCTTTATAAACTTTACAATTTTGGAGTAATTCTTCATGCTTTCATATTCATACGCAGCATCAATCTTCTATCACGATTATTTTATCTGCATCTTTTATCGTTCAAATTCTCTGCGCTACGATAAAAATAGTCGTTCATTTTAATTCTTTTTTTAAATTATTTCTTAGTTTTAGATCTGTTTTGTAGTCCAGAGCAGAAAAAGAATCATCAAAAATTAAAATTTCAGGTTTCCTTGCTATAGCTCTGGCGATTGAAAGTCTTTGCTTTTGTCATCATGAGTAATTTGTCCCATTTAATGCTACATAATGCTGAAATCCATCTTTTAATCATTTGATAAATTCATCAGATTCAGAAATTTTACTTGCAAATTTTAACGATTCATCATCTGGATTTTCCATTCAAAACACTATATTATCTTTTATATCTCATCTAAATAAAAATGCTTTTTGTGGTATATATCAGATTTTATTTCTTAAATTTTTTTCTTTATATTTTTTTACTTCGATTCAGTCTATGAAAATTTCTCCGGAAGTTGCATCATAAAATCTGGGTATGAGATTTACAATCGTAGATTTTCAGCATCAAGTTGCTCATATTAATGCTATCATCTCTCATGGATTAGCAATAAAGGTTATATCTTTGACTACATATTCTTTGGCATCTGGATATCTGAAATTTACATGTTTAAATTCTACTAATCATTTTTGTTTGGTTTCTTTATCAAAATCTCAATCTTTTATATCACTTTCTGTATTTAGTACTTCAGCTAATCTTTTGGCAGAAACAAGTGCTCATGGCAAAATAGCCAATACAAAGACGAGCATAACACAAGCCATAATAAGTTGTGTCGCATAAGAAGAAAAGACCATCATATCGGAGAATACTCACAATCTATTTTCGTCGAGCGTTTTCATGATTATTATTCATCACAAAAAATATACGGCTACGGTCAAAAGATTCATAATTACATCTACAGATGGCATCAAAAAAGACATTGCTCTGGATGTAAACATTTGAGTGTCCGATAAATTTTTATTTGCTTTTTCAAATTTTTCTTCTTGATAATTCTCAGCATTGTATGCTCTCACGACTCTAATTCAATTAATATGTTCTCTGGAAACTCCGTTTACTTGGTCTACTAATTTCTGTATGCGCTTAAATTTTGGGATAACTAAAGCCAATGCTAAAGCAGCAATAGTAACTAATAATCATATGGCTATGGCTGTAGCAGCTGACCATAATGGATTTTTGTTTAGTATTTTTATTAATGCCCAAACAGCCAAAATTGGTGCTTTAACAAAGATTTGTATTGATTGCACGATAGCAGATTGAACTTGTGTCACATCGTTTGTCTCTCTCGTGATTAGAGATGCTATTGAAAAATTTTTTACATTTTCTAATGAAAAGCTCTGTACTTTTTCATAAATTTTTAATCTTAATTTTGCTGATAGATTTGCTGCTATTTTAGATGAACAAAGTACCAAAATCATCGAAATTACTACACTAATCAAAGCAATAGAAAGCATAAATATTCATTGATGGATTATATCTCATATCTCTGTTCACTGCGTCTCAAGTAACTCAGTGATTTTTCACATATATTCGGGCAATTTTAAGTCAAGCCATACTTGGCAAATAATTAAAATAGCACAAACAATAATCAACAATATTTCTTTTTTTGATAATTCTTTTAATATTCTAATCATAGAAATTATTTTACATAAAAAACGGCCTTTTATTAAGGCTGTAACATATTACAAAAATTTTTCGTTTTATCAAGAGATTGAGAAAATTAATAATTTGAAATATCTATGCTTTTCATCAATAAATACTAGAATAGACTGAATCAAATTGCTGTTGTCAAATCGCATATCAATTAGAATTATAAATATATTTTATGACATTAGAACGATAACCATTTACATTTTTTTGTATTGTCACATATTCATAGACGGGTTTTGGCACAATTCCGATTAAATATACATAATTTCATTTTTCATATGTGGAAAAAAATATTGAAGTATCAAAATCATTACGAATTATAAATTTTTTTGAATTTTCGTACATTGCAGCATCATCTCACATTATATTTGAACCATAATATAAAGATCGCCATTTTGTATGTCATGCTCTCTCCAATACAGTTATATCTGGCATTATTAGTGACAGCCTAAATAGTTGAGAACTTGCACCACATGATCATCAATAAAATAAAAATGATTTTGTGCTGCTTCATTTACATGAACGAGGATCGTTTGAAATTAACTTATTAAAATCTAAAATTTCTCAAGGTTTTAGTTCCATTCATTCTAATTTGGAAATCGCTAATTTATAATTAGTTAATGAACATGGTCATCTATTCGCTAAATTAGTTGGGACAGAATAAAAAGAATAATCTTCAAACATCAATTTTGCTAGTATTTCGTTATCAATTTTTATCATCCTATTTTTACTTGTCCGGTACAATATTGCTAATTTTTCATAGATTGTTCATCTATATTTTCTGTATTTATCGTATTGTGTGTATCAGAAACTTGGACTTGTTGCTTTGTATGTGAAATAATATGAATCTTGCTGATATGTATCATAAAATGTGTTTAAATTTTTGAGTAAATATTGTAAAGATTTTTCAGTTGTTAAATACTCTTTTTCCCCTAATAAGCAGACTGGCGTGATGTAAGAATAGTCTTGATAATTTTCTATAATACAATTTTCCTTTTTTAGTTCTTGTATTTGGTCTATGTATTTGGAAGTATCGATATTGTTTTTTACATTTTCTACTGTCATCATATCATCAATAAAATCATCAAAATCAAAAATATCGTAAGCAAGAGCTTTATGATTCAAAATCGCAATTATTCACAAGAGGAAAACTATTTTCAAAGATTTTTTCATGAGTTTTTTGTATTTAAAGATTCTTTATTATATTCATAAAATGAAAAAAATGCAAATTTTTCAAAAGAATTTTTTGTAATTTTTGTTTGACTACAATATTGATTTTCTTATCATGTAAATTATTATAAGGTCGTAGCTCATTGGTACCCCGATGGATCGGGGCGAAGCCATGTGTGGTAGGTTCGATTCTGTATAATAGTATATAAGGTCGTAGCTCATTGGTACCCCGATGGATCGGGGCGAAGCCATGTGAAGAAGGTTCAATTCTGAATAATAATATATAAGGTCGTAGCTCATTGGTAGAGCAGTGGTCTCCGAAGCCATGTGTAGTAGGTTCGATTCCTACCGACCTTGAATTTTACTATTTCGCTCCTTTTTGAAGGAGCTGTCCCGATGGAGTCGGGACTGAGGATTTTTTTTGTGCTTTTAAAAATCTCTCATCACTTCCGTGACACTTCCTTTAAAAAGGAAGAAAATAATTCTTAATTATTAATTTTTCATTATTAATTAATATGATAGATCCGCAAATAGAAGAGTCTTGGAAAAAAGAATTATGGGACGAATTTCAAAAACCATATTTTTTAGAGATAAAAGAAGTTTTACAAAAAGAGAGAAGTGAGTGAAAAATTATATATCCTGAATGAAAGAATATTTTTAATGCGTACAATAGTACTCCTTTTGACAAAGTTAAAGTTGTTTTGCTGTGACAAGATCCGTATCATCAGCCGTGACAAGCACATTGATTATGTTTTTCTGTTCAGCCTGGAGTGAAATTTCCGCCATCATTACAAAATATTTTTAAAGAATTGGAATCTGATTTATGAATTAAGCAACCAAAAAGTTGATGTTTGCAAAAACGAGCTAATCAATGAGTGTTTATGTTAAATTCTTCTTTAACTGTCAGACAATCCGAACCGATGTCTCATTCGAAAATTGGTTGGGAAAAATTTACGGATGCAACTATAAAGCATTTGTCTGATAAAAAAGATTGATTGATTTTTGTTTTGTGGTGAGGATTTGCATGGACCAAAAAGACACTAATAGACAAAAGTAGACATTATGTTCTCGAAGCTGCACATCCATCTCCATTGAGCGCTTATAGGTGATTTTTTGGATGTAAGCATTTTTCGAAAATAAATGAAATTTTGAGAAAAGAGTGAAAGGAGGAAATTAATTGGGATTTGGATTAAAAATTGATTTTACTTTTCTTACTGGTTGCCTTCGGCGACCAACTTTTGTCAACCAGCGACAAAAGTGGGTAACCCTGCCGAAACCGGATGACTTTCAGTCAAAATTTTTTGTTGTTTTTTGTGCCTATTATACTGTTGATATTTTTGTCAATATTATTATAAATATATTTTGGTGTATTTTGATTTTTTTTCGAATGGAAAAAGAGGGTAAGCGTATTGATAGTAAAGTTAAGTTTTCTTGAAAGATTAAATGAATGTTGGCTGCTTTGTTGTTGGCACTTTGATCTTCAAATTTTTCTTATTCTCAAGAAAATGATTCAGTAAGAAAAGTTGATATTACAAAATTAGAATCTTATGAGCAATTTAGAAAAAATGAATTAGTAAGATGTTTGACATTGAAAGAAAGAAATTCAATTTTTCAAATGTTTGCCAAACTTATTACGAGTGATACAAGGAATGGGTTTATGGAATTTTCGGAAATTAATAAAGAATTGAAAAATATTTTTGAGCAAATGCCAAAAGATGAAAGTTATATTTATGAACTTGATAATTTCTTAAAGGAATTGGATTATCTTTATCTGAAAGAAAAAAATATAGAATGTCGTTTGGCTATTACTTATATGAAAAGTAGAATTTCTGATGAAAAAATGAAATATATTGATTGAAGTTTAGATTTAGGAGAATTGTTAAAAAGACAATTGAAAATTTGAGATATTATTTTGTTGAATAAAAAAAATAGTCCTTTTGATATTTGAACAAAAGCATTGAAAATTTTTGATGAAAAATATTTGACAGATTTTACTCACGCATTAATCTTTATTTGATTTGATGAAAGTTGAAATATTTTGGTTAGGCATTCGACGACTGCGGTTGAAAAATTTCATGAAATAGGTGTGGAAAATACGAAATTGGATAGTTATATTTTTGATAAAGATAGGTCAAATGCTAAATGATATGATATTGTCGTTTTGAGACCTGATGGGTCAATTTTGCAATCAATATTAGAGTGTAGTGAGGAAAAACTTGGTTCATGATATGATAATTTATCGGCATTGAGACAAGGACTTTGATTGTCTAATAATTTTAATGCTAAGTATAATTGTGTTGAGTTAATAACTCAATCAGTATCTTTTGATGAAGGTAAGAAGGTTTATTCTTCTGATGATTTTGATTATTCTTGTTTATGACAAGTTAATGAAAATATTCGAAATATGTATATTGAATTTTTGAAAAGCGATGTTCAAAAATTTAAATCAAAGACATATCCAAATGATTTTTTTGAATTTCCGGAGCTGTTTAAGATTAAATATTTAACTACAATTAATAAATATTAATTATTCCCTTGAAAAATATAAAATAATAATTAAATTTGATATCGAATTTACATACTAATTTAATATTAAATTATGCTATACGATCAATGTATTTCAGTTACAGAGCTTAAAAAGGATACAAAGAAAATTCTTAATCTTTTGAAAAAAGAATGAGAGATGGTGGTCCTTGTAAATAACAAACCAGTTGCGATTCTCAAAGATGTAAAAAATTATTCAATGAGTACAAAAGAATATTTTGATTTTGATTTTTGAGAAGAATGAATTGATGCAGATGTCGTTTTAGATTATTTCAATAAAAGATAAAATGACAGAAAAGTTTCTAAAATTTATTGAAAAATCTAAATATAAAGATGTTTTGTTAAATACAATTTCGGATATAAAACAAAATAAATTGTCATGATATGATGTAAAACCTTTCAAAGGTGTTAAAGGTGCTTATAGAGTTAGAAAGGGAGATGTTAGAATAATTTTTAAAAGAGAATGAGAAAAAGTTAAAATTTTGAAAGTTGATAATAGGGGTGATGTGTATAAATAAATTTTTAAGCCAATACATTTCCGATTCTTTCGTTCAAGTATTTTTGGAGTTAGAATAAATAATCTTTTATACAAAATGTATTAAAATATTGATTTTGCTTTTTTTTTGAATATAATGTATTTGTTATATTGGGAAGTTTTTATTTTGAAATTGCTTTTTTATGAAATATAAGTTTCATACGAAGAAATTAGAAGAAATGTATTATGGTGGAAAGACTTATAATATACATGAAGATGTTTTAAAATTATATCGTCTCCGTGTCTATTTTATTAGAAATGCAGTATCTATATCAGATTTAAAATCTCGTTCAAGTTTTAATTTAGAAAAATTGAATGCTGGAAAATTTAAGAATTTGTGGAGTATTAGATTGAATAGACAGTGGAGATTGATCTTTGATTTAACAAATGATTGATTTGTTCAAGTGGTAGATATTATTGATTTGAGTAAACACTATGAGTAAATATTTGTTTTATAAATTATAATTGATAACAATATGAAAAAAGTACAATTAGCATTCCATCCATGAATTGATATTGCTGAAGAACTTGAGGCAAGATGATGGTCTCAGACACAATTTGCAGATGTGATAGGTATTAGTGTACAAGCTCTAAATGCTATCATAAAATGACATAGAAATATTACACCGTCTTTGGCAGTTCGTATTGGTGCAGCATTTTGAACATCTGCAGAAGTTTGGATGAATATGCAAACTGAATATGATATTTATTTAGCAGAACAAAAGGAAAGAACTATGATTTTAAATATTTACAAAAAACTTGAACAAAAACAATTGACACCAGTTCTTGCATAAATTTATTTTATTTAAGCCAATACATTTCCGATTCTTTCGTTCAAGTATTTTTGGAGTCAATCAAGTCAATCAAGATTTGGATATTTTTGTAGGAGTCGTTCGGCTCATTCTCTGACTTTTTCTATAAATCTCATATCGCTCAAAATTTCCAATGGGATGTCGGTTTCTCATGATTGCATTGTTCCCAAAATTTCTCCGGCTCAACGAGTTTTGAGATCGAGTTCTGCTAATTTGAATCAGTCGTTTGTTTGTTCCATGGCTTCAAGTCTTTTCATCACTTCTCAGCTTTTTTTCTTTGTCTCCAAAAAGCAGTAGGATTGCAAACTATTTCTTCAGATTCTTCATCTGAGTTGGTGGAGTTGAGAAAGTCAAAATCTTTCTGCATTTTTTATTACCATAATAGTTGCTTCTGGGACATCGACTCAAACTTCGATTACTGTAGTGGAAACTAAAATGTCGAATTTATCTCATTTGAATCATCTCATCACTTCGTCTTTTTCAGCTGGTTTCATTTTTCCATGGAGGAGTCAGATTCTGTTGCTAAGTCATGGAAATAGCTGTTTTACGTTTTCAAATTCTGCAATAGCTGATTTCAAATCTTCCATTTTGTCTGATTCCTCGATTAGAGGAGTGACTATGAAAACTTTTTGCTTTTGTGCGATTTTAGTTAAGATTCGTGTCTTTAATTTCAAAAATTCGCTTTCAGAGATTATTTTTGTGTTGATTTCTTTCCTTCATGCAGGTAATTCGTCTATTACACTGACATCAAATTCTCCAAAAAAAGCCAATGCCATAGATCTTGGAATTGGTGTGGCAGACATTTGTAGAATGTGCGGACTTCCAAATTTATTGAAAGCAGATCTCTGTTTTACTCAGAATTTGTGCTGTTCATCGATTACTACATACATTAAATCTTTGAACATTACATCATCTTGGATTACTGCGTGTGTTCAAACTAAAAGATTTATCTTTCAATCTTTGAGGTCTTGTTTTACTTTGTCTTTTTGTTGTTTTGTCAGTGATCATTTTAAAATTTCAATTCTCATTCAAAGTGGCAACAATAGTTTAGCAAGAGTTTTGTAGTGTTGATCAGCTAAAACTTCTAATGGTGCGAGGAATACAGATTGTGCTCAAAATTTTTTGAAAGTGTAATATGCAGCGATTGCAGCGACTACTGTTTTTCCACTTCATACATCTCATTGAAGTAATCTCATCATGGGTTTCTGTTCGTGAAGGTTTTCTATGATCATTTTTAATGCTTTTTTCTGTGCATTTGTGAGTTGAAAGTCTAATTTTGAAACTATATCTTTTATGATAGCCCGGTCTACTTGACATTCAGTATTAAATGTTGTTCAATCTTGGTAATCTTTTCTTGTAAGTAGTGAATGTAACTGGACTCTCAATAATTTATCGAAAAAAATTCTATATTTTGCTTGTCAAAGTTTGTCTATATTGTCTGGGTAGTGAATCTGCTTAAATGTCTCTTGAATTCACATTAAACCGAATTTTTGCAAAAATTCTGTTGGCAAATATTCTGAAAATAGGTTTTTTATTTTTGGTAAAACTAATCGCATTTTATTTGCAAACCGATTTGGTTTGATTCCGTTCATTTCAGAGTAAATTGGGAAAATTCATCACTCTGACATATTATTTTGAAGCTCTGTAAACTCTGATGGAGAGATCTCTGGGTTTGTAAAAACTATTCTTCAAAACTTATATGCTGGTTTCCCGGTAATTATATATCGTTTGTCTTTTTCTATTTTTGAAGCAAGATAAGATGCATTGTAAATTGCAATCTTTCCTAAATTTCAGAGTTCGTCTTGAAATTTGATATCGTATATTTTCAGTTTTCCTTTTTGGAAAAATCATTTATCTGTTATCAATCATTTTACTGCGCAAACGACTGATTTATCTTGCAAATTGATTTGATCCAATGTCATTATACTTTCTCTGTTTTCGTAAGTTCTTGGAAAATATTGCAAAAAATCTCTGACTGAATTGATTCAGTTTTTATTCAAAATTGATGTGTATCTTGCTGTCGTTTTTAATTCTTTGTAAAGTTCCATTGTTAGTTTTATTGGCTAATGGCTGATAGCTAATGGCTGATAGCAAAGGATTTTTTTTTGTTTAATAATGCTATTAGCTATTTGCTATAGGCTATCGGCTAATTATTATTTATTTTGTTTCCTTATTCAATGAATTTTTTATGCCTGGTGGCAGGCTACTTTTGTCCATAGTCACAAAAGTGGTGAATTCTGCTGAAGTCGGATGCCATTCGGTCAAAAGACTCTTTAAAAATTTTTCAGTCATACTTTTCGTTTGTTGATTTTCTGAAGATGACGGAGAATCGTTCCAACCGATTCTATTGGACAGGTTTGGCATATTTTTAATCGTAATTTCAACGCAGTCTGATAAATGAAAAGATTTTTTGCTCTTTCGAGCTGTTTTTTGTTTTTTACATTTTTTCGATGGAATAATTGTCGATTTACTACACTTTTTCGATGGAATGTTTGAACTTTATCTTATCTAAAATTCAATAAAAAATCAGAGATATACATATGTTTAATTCATCTGTAATCAGTAGCTAATGGGTCTGCTGAAATTACATATTTTGGATAAGCATCATTTATTTTTAAAAGATTTCAAAATTCTCTTTTTTTTGTTTTTTCTTCAGATACATTGTATGATACTTGGAAATAAGATATTTCATTAGCTTTTTTACAGACAAAATCAATTTTAAAATTTCAGAAATTTCAAACAAAAATTTGATATCACAATCTTTTTAAATGTAAAAAAACTATATTTTCGAGCAATTTTCATTTATCATCATCAAATGAAAAATTTAATGCATTTCTAATTCATAAATCGTTAAAATAATATTTTTCGTTGTGTTCTAATATTTTTTTTCATTTTATATCATAATTTCATATATTGTGTATCAAATATGGAATTTGTAAAAAATCTAAATAGGAACTTATTTTTTCGATTGATACAGATCACCATCAAAAGTTTTTAGAAGAATTTTGTATATTTCTTAATGATAATGGTGTTCAAATATTATCGGCAATATATCTCATAACCTTGTTGAAATAGTTTATATCTCTAATTTGAAATCTTGATATGATATCTTTCAAAACTGTACTGTCGAGTATATCTTGTAAGTGTTGATATTTAAAATTTTTGTCTTGTATATTTACAATTTCAGGCATTCATCACCATTGTAAATAAGATAATAAATTTTGTGGTGTATTTTGTTCATTAATGTAATCTAAATATTCAGCATAACTAAAAGGGTAGACATGGAAAGTTACATATCTACCGGATAAATATGTAGATAAATCTCAAGATAATAGTTTTGAATTTGATCATGAAATTATAATTTTGTATTTTTTTTCAGTAAATTTTGCCCTAATAAAATTTTCCCAATTTTTTATGTCTTGGATTTCATCAATGACAATAAATTTTGGATCTCATTTTTCATTTTGGTAATCAATAAATAGACTATTCAATGCATTTACATCAGAAATATTTCATTCTATATCGAGTTCTTTGTTTAGGAAAAAAACTTGTTCAAGATTTATATTTTTATATTGAAAATATCACATGATTGTATAACTTTTTCCAGATCTTCTTTGTCATTGAACTACTAAAATTTGTTCACTTTCTAAAAGTTTATCCAATTGTTCGTAATAATCTTTTCTTGGAAAAATCTTTTGAGAAAGCAGTTTTTTACTTTGTTCAATTAAATCCATTTACATTTATTAAAGGGTAAAGATATAGTCGACAAAAAAATAATTTGAAAAATCAAGAGAAAATTGAAAAATAGTTTTTTTATCGTTTTTATGACGATTTACTACACTTTTTTGATGGAATCCTTGATTTTTTTTCATTATTTAATGAGTTTTGAAAATTTTGTTGATGTATACAACCTCACCCTAAATCCCTCTCCTGACAGAGAGGGATATTCTCCCATTCTTTGTTAGGAGAAGGGGTAGGGGATGAGGTTGTTTTACAGCAGTCTGATAAATGAAAAAATTTTCTGCTCTTTCGAGCTGTTTTTTGTTTTTTACATTTTTTCGATGGAATAATTGTGAAAAATTTACACTTTTTCGATGGAATAAATGTGAAAAAACTACATTTTTTCGATGGAATAATTTTGTTATGAAAATTGTTTGATTTTGGTTTGTAGTTTTGTATAATCGAAAATGCCAAATTAACATTTACAAAAATTTTTCGTTTTTTGATGAGTAAATAAAGACGATTGGTATTATTGTGTCTTTATTATACTTATCGAAAAGATATTTGTAGTTTAGATGTTAGTTTGGCGACTAGAATAGTATCAGTCGTCTTTTTTTATCGTTTGTAAAATTTGTAGTTATGGCTGAATTAAAAATTGATCAAAAAAATGTGCTTAGAATATTTGCTGATGAGCTTTCAGATCCAGATTATTTAATACCTGATTATCAAAGACCATATACATGGGGAATTGAAGAATGTCAAACTTTGTGGGATGATCTGTTTGCTTATGCATTTCCATGAAATAGTGCTGATAATTTTGATAAAAGTTCAAAATATTTTCTATGACCTATTGTAACATTTAAGAATGAAGATTGAAAATTAGAAATAATTGATTGACAGCAACGTTTAACTACATTACTTTTATTATTGCGTGCTTTCTATCCTAGATTTGAAAATATGAAAGATGAAGATTCTCAACATGTATTTAAATTAATTGAAAAATGTATTTGGAGAACAGATGATTTCTGAAAACCAGATAAATTACAATTAAAAATAACTTCAGAAGTTGATAGTGATAACGATAAAGATGAATTTTTAGAAATATTAAAAACAGGTAATGTATCTAACCTTCAAAAAAGTAAATATGCGGAAAATTATAGATTTTTTCAAAATAAAATAGAAGATTTTCTATCAGAATATGGAAGTTATTTGTCATATTTCCCTATACGTATATTAAATTATTGCATATTATTACCAATTGAAGCGGAATCTCAAGATACTGCGTTAAGAATATTTTCAACATTAAATGATAGATGAAAGCCTCTTTCAGATACTGATATTTTTAAAGCTCAATTGTATAAATACTATAAAGAGCAGTGAGTTGATAAAAAAGATAAATTTATAGAAGAACGAAAATCCTTAGAGGAAGTGTGTGATAATATCTTTTCTACAAAATCATGATCTCCTATGGATGAATTATTTACAAGATATATGTATTATAGGCGTGCTAGTGTAGGAAATAAAAATACAACTTTAGAATGATTGCGTAAGTTTTATGAAAAAGATAAATATGAACTTTTAAGAAATGAAAAAACATTTGGAGAATTAAAAGAATTAGCTGATTTTTGGTATCAAATTAATTTTCAAAATAAATCGATATTTTCTATGTCAGTATTAAAGAAATTATTTATTCTAAAATATTCCCCAAATGTTATGCGAACATATCTTGTATCAACATATTTTATGGCAAATAAAGATAAAGATTGAAAATTAGATCAAGAAAAATTTAGTGAGTATTTGGATAAGATAATATGATATATATTTACATATGCAGTAATTCAACCTTGAGTTTCTTCTATAAAAGTTGCAATATTTAAAGAATTGGTACATTTGGCTAAACCAGAAGAAGAGCATGAATCTTGTCTAAAATTAGATTATTCAATAGATAATATAAAAAATATATTTAATGAATATCAATTTAGTAACTGAAAACCTATAACAAAATCTATACTAATATGGTGGATGTTTACCAAGGAAGAACAAGATTTATTTGATTTAGATACTAAATTAGACATAGAACATATTTTTGCAAAAAAAAGGCAAGAAAATGATAAATCTTTAGAGAACCCAGATAATATAGAATCTTTATGAAATAAATCAATATTAGAGAAAAAAATAAATATTAGAGCTACAGACTACAAATTTTCTGATAAAAAGAAGTTTTATAAGTGATTTATAAATAATAAATGAGTGCCTATAAAATGAACTGACGTAAAAGAGTTATTATACCTTTCACAAAAATCAGATTTTATAGAATCTGATATAATAGAAAGAAAAAATACTATAATCGAATATTTTATCAAATATTTAATCAATTGTTGATTGTTAAATAGTAATAAAAATAGCGTAATAAATAATCCATTAAATTATGATTGAGTAGGTCATACTGAAAAAGTAGAAATACTCCAGAACACTTTTTGAGAAAAGCGTTATCATTTTAGAAGAATGAAAAGAGTCCATGCCACATTAATAGTTTCTGATTGAAAATTTATTGTTAAAAAGTGATCAAGAATATGTCCGTATATAACAAGTAATGAATCAACTATATATAAATTAAGACAAAAATTAGCAGAATATATTGATGATAATTATATTACAACAAGAGACATTACATTTAAATCTCCATCGTGAGCATGACAATTTGTTTATTGAGCGGCAAGTAATTGACGAGATGATCGAGTTGATGAAAATTGAGTTTCTTTATGAAAAAATATGTGACACTAATATTTTATAAATTATTTATTATAATGGATAGTGCAACAATCAAAGAAAGTACATATATTGATGATTTAAAAAAGGAAGTTAAGGAATTAGAAAAAAAATATTCTGATGTTATGCTGGAAAGAAAGGAGTTAGAACAAAAACTTCATATTTTTAAGTTGGAATATGATGCTGTAATTTCTTCTTATTATTTAAAAAAGCTGGCAATTGATGCTGAAATTATGAGGATTTTGAATGAAAAAAATAAAAAGATTGATGATAATATTTTAAAATGATATGAGCCAAGTGAAGTGAATGAAGAGGATGTGAAAGAACAAAAAAAATATTATAATGAAAAGAAAAATGAAAAAGAGAAACTTGAAAAAAATGAAGAGAAATTATCAATTGAGGATAAATGATTCTTAAAAAAATTATACAAAAAATTAGTTATGATGTTTCACCCTGATAGATTTGCATGACAGGAAGAAAAACAAGTAGTTGCTAACGAAATTATGAAACAAATCAATGCTGCATATACAGAACAAGATCTTGAAAAATTGAAAGAAATTGAAAAAAAATGATTTGAAGTAGATTTGGAAGAAGAATTAGATGAGTCTAAATTATTAGCGAAGAAAGAACAATTATTAGATGATATTAATATTTTAAAAATTTCTATTGATTTATTAAAATCAACATGAATGTATAAATTATATGAGAGATGTATTGAAATGTGATATGATTTATTTTATTGAGATGTTATTATGTGAATAAAGGAAGATATAGAAAAAGCTGAACAAATTTTAAAACATTTACAGCAAGATGATTAAAAAAGATAAATTGTTATCTTTATGATCAAATAATAAATTAAGTATTCCAAAAAGTAGTTTATCGTTAACAGATAATGATAAACAGATTTTATCTTATTGAGCTGGTAAGGTTTGAATACAAGTTAATAATAAAAAATGCTGATGGGTAAAAAATTGGTGTGATATTCTTCATCAATGATATATATGAGTAAAAACTAAATATGAAAAATTAACTGATAATAAGCAATTATTTTATATAAATTTTTTAGATAAAGCTTGAAATTATCTATTAAATACATGAGAACTTTGATTTATTAAAGAATGGTGAATAAATAATACTACTGTTAAAATAATAACATGATGAGGTTTAAATTCTTGAAATTTGTGAAAAGGAATAGACTTATTGAAGAATAGATTGAAATGGCAATGATTTCAACAAAAAGATGAAAATATTTTTTTTTATTATTTTGATGAAATATTTGAGGAGAATAAAAATTTACCCCAAAGAACTTTTATGTTTAATAAACGGTATGAACATGTCGAATGACCATTTTTATGAAAATATTATAAAGTTTGTAGAAAGAAATGGGATAAAATTGAAGATTTAGATGATGTGATGCGTCGTATTGATTCAAGAGCATGATGAGAATGGAATGTTTGTGATAGAAACTGAAATTTATTATTCAATGAGTGGTATTGAGAAATACAAATTTGTCCTAATTGATATATGATAGTTTGATGCGATTACGATGAATATAATGAGGGGTGGTATAATATTGTTGACAATAATTGAAATTTTATTTTAGATGAACGAACTTATAATGTCAAATATGTGTGAGATTGATTTTTCAAAATTGAAAACCATGATTTTGTTATGGATAATAAGGATTTATTTTTAAAAAATAACAAAGTTGGTAAACTTGTATCTAATGCTGATTATGATAAGTATATTTGTGAAATATTTGATGATGGCTCTGATTATTCAGATATAATATTTTTTCTTGTTGATGGTAGGTGAAATGTAAATTTTAGTACATTATACAGTGATATTTCAGAATTTTCAGAATGATATGCTATGGTTGAATTTCCGTGATTATGATATAATTTTATTGATCATGATTGAAACCTTTTATTCTAAATTAATATTAAATGTATCATCACTATCGTTATTATAGATCAAAAAATTCTTGATGACTATGGATTGTAATAATAATCTTGTTTTTTTGGATATGGATTCCTTATCGTTTAATTCATGCTATAAGGGATGAAGAGTACAAATATAGAAATTCAAATAAACCGTTTGTTTATTGGTTGTTATGATGAACTTTAGTGTTACGATTGTGAGCAACGATATATTTTGTTTATCGGTTTTGTGAGAATTAAAATTGATTTAAAATAATTGTTTAATATATAAATATTTTATATTTATTCTTAATTAAAAAATGGATATAGATCCTATATTACTACGATGGATATTTAACAAAACAGATGATGCTAAAAAAAGAGAAAAGAAAGAAGAGATTATGGATAAATATTGATTGTCAGAAGATGAATTAGATGATTATATGGATAGGTACAGAATTAGCGAAAATGATTCGGATTATGATTTTGGTGATAAAATAGAAGAAGATCAAGAAAGAGAAGAAAGAATTGAGGAAGTTATGGATGAATATTGAATGGATGAAGATGAGGCAGAAGAATATTTAGATAATGAAGGTTGGTAATTTACATGAAAAGCTATGTTACAACTAAAGAACTTATAAAAATATATAGCGTTCCTCAGCAGACAGTGGAAATGATTTTGAAGAAATACAAAATTGATACATATAAAAGTAAAAGAGGATTGGCTATTAATTTAAAAGATTTTCATAAAGTTTATACTTCTACATATAATCCTTCTTTGTTCTTTTTTGATGAAAAGAGTATTTCTAAAAAATGAAATGATAATATAATTATTGTGCCAAAATTTGCTGATAATGATAGTTTGTTTAATTATTTTTTTTCTAAGCCATATAAAAGACTAAATAAGGAATTAGTTTTAAAACAAAGCTTTTTATTCGATTAATTTATTTAAATGGTAGAAAATTTATATTTTTGATTGCTCATTGATAAAAAATATATTAAATGAGCCGAAAAACCTCAATTGGTTTGAGTTCCTATTGATTTTTATAGATGAACTATAAATGAAGCTGTAATTATTTTTGTATGAATAAATTGAAAGAATTGTTGACTTAAAGATGAATATGTCAAAATGGCTGAAAGCTTGGTAAAACATTATTGAGTTAATGTTTTTGTGGTAGGAAATCCACAAATGTCACGAGATGATCCAATATTATATCTTAATTCGGCTATGGAATTCATAGTCGATGAAATGGAAAATTTATGATATACAAATTATAAATTTTATGGTATTGGTTTTTGAGGTTGATGATATATTATGTGCAGTTATATGAGCAGTACTAAATATTCTTTTTTGTTTAATAAGATGTTAATAATAAATACTTATTTGCAAGAAGATTTTTATGAAATAATACATGGTACATCTCCTTTAGCTTGTCCTATTATTTTTATTCAATGAGAATTGGATGATTATTTTGAATATAATGTAAAGCTGAATAATTTTTGTCAAATAAAAACAGCTATTTGAGATGATTGCCAGTTATTTACTTTACCATGAGTAGATCATTATTTTACTCAAGAGTGATGATTAGAGTTATTTATTTCATTGCCTGAAAAATATTTATTTAATGATTAATTAAAAATGAAAGATTTGAATAAATTTTTATGAGTTATGGTTGGTTGAGCAGTGTGAGATGCTTTATGAGCCCCAGTAGAATTTTGTTGAATTGATGAATTTGATTGGGTTAGTGATTATAGAGATGGTTGATGATTAAAAGCTTGAGAATGGACTGATGATACAGCAATGGCTTTATTATTGGCTGATTCTTTGATTAGATGTAAATGATTTGATATAGAAGATCAGTTAGAAAATTATCTAAAACGACATAAAACATGATATATGTGATTAAGAGATTTCCCCGAATGAGAATGAGGTCAAGTTTCTAAAATGATGTATTATTATGAAATGTATAAAAACTGAGCATTTATAGATAAACCTCGAGAAACTGATCTTTCATGAGAACATATGGATTGAAATTGATCATTAATGAGAATATGACCTGTTCCTCTTTTCTTTTTTGATGATTCAGAAAAGGCTTTGTTCTATGCTTGAGAAAGTAGTAAATCAACTCATTATACTGATCTTTGTGTTGATTCTTGTATTTACTATACATGATTGATTTTGTGAGCAATGAATTGAGCATCAAAAAAAGAATTAATGGCTCCATATTATTCGCCTGTAAAAGATTATCGAAAGACTCATAAAATTGCCGATAAATTAAAGCCTATTATAGAATGAAGTTATAAATTTAAGGATAGATATGAAATAAATCCTAGTTGATATGTTGTGGAAACTTTGGAAACGGCATTGCGATGATTTTGAATGTCTGAATCGTTTGAAGATTGATTAGAAAAAGTGGTAAACCTTTGATGAGATGCTGATACTACTTGATGTATTTACTGATATCTTGCTTGAGCATATTATTGATATGATAGCATTCCAGAAAGATGGAAAGATAATGTAACTAATAAAGATATAATAGAAAACATTGCTGAAAGGTTGTGTGATGAATGACTTTAATGATTAAATAGATAGGAGAGATTTTGATAAATAATTAATAATTTATGTTTTATTTTTTATTATATAAATTATGAAAAAACTTACATTATTTGTTTTATTACCTGTTTTAGTAATTATTGTTTGATTCCATTTACGATGGTTTTTCGCTCCAAAAACTTATTGTGAAAATTTTTTATGAAATATTGCTAATTTTTTAGAAGATAAGGTTGAAAACCTTGATAGATATTTACTTGATAATGCAGATTGGTATTATCGATCTAATTTTTTATTAGAATTTGAATGACCAAGATGTAAATCTGTTGCGTGAGTTTATTTCGATGAAAGAGATTGAGAACCGGTTGTAGAGACACATCTCTATAATCGTAGGAATTGTAAACATCGAGCTCGGGAAAAAATGTGATTATCATATAATTGAGCCGTTGTTTGTGTTGAAGATTTAAGTTTTGCTTCAGAATATTGAGATATTTGAATGAATGCATTGTATGATTATATTTATGATACTGATGTATTATCATATTTACGATGAGATGATTATGAATATGATTGATTGTTCTATTTATCTTGAGAAAATATGTTGTGAGAGACGACTAAATATGATCGTGAAAATAATTGTGTATATAAATCTACATGAATAAAAATGTGTAGAAAAAATAAGCATACAGATAAGTGGTTTTTGTACAATAAGTCATGAAAATTGTGTAGCGAAATTATAGGTAAATTTTTTTGAAAAATGGTTTATACCGATTTTGATTGTCTTTTTGAAAATTAGAATAATATTATTTTTTTGATGTACTTACAAAAACAGTGTATTATATGTTTTTTATATGTTTTTATTATCTTTTCAAAAATCAATTGATTTTTTGACAAACTTTTTTATACTGAAGTTGATGATTTTAGTTTTACATTGAATTATGGCGTATATTTATATGGATGAAAGCGGAGATTTGTGATTTAATATGAATTATTGAAATTCTAAATATTTTTTGATTACTTTCCTTATTTCTAATACAGAAGATGAGGTAGATATGGTTATGAAAAATGTATATAAGTGGATGGCGTGAAAGAAGCTGAAGAGGAAATGATCTTTTTTTCATTCTAATAAAGAATCTGTTCAATCTGTTAAAAGGGCTTTAGATTTAGCATCTCGTAGAAAATTTTTTATTGTTTCTCTGATTATAAATAAACAAAATGTTCCTTATGAATATAAAAAAAACCAACATATTTTGTATAATAATACTGTGAAAGAATTATTGTTTCAATGTGAAAAAAGAGGTTATATAAATTCTAATGGACCTGTGTATTTTATTGCATCTTGTAAAGAAACCAATAAATATTTGAATAATCAATTTGTTGAAACTGTAAAATCAGCGGTATCGAAACTGATTAAATTTGATATCACAATTAAAAGTCCGGAAAGCAGTAAATGATTAGAGCTTGTTGATGCTATTTCTTTTTCACTATTTCAAAAATATGAAAAAGTAAATTTTGACTTGTATTCCGTTATTAAAAATAAAATCGTTTTAGAAAAACAAATTTTTTAATTAAAAGGAAACCCCATATGCACCGCGACTCTCGATTTCTCGAGGTGGGTCACCTACGGCAACCGGCATATGGGGATTTACTCCAACGAATTCATTATACTCAAAAATTTTCAAAATGCAAATCTTTTTTTTCAAAAAATAAATTGATTTTTTGACGAGATTTATTATAGTGGAGTTGAGGATTTTAGTTTGACATTGAATTATGGCATATATTTATATGGATGAAAGTGGAGATTTGACCTTCAATACAAAATATTGATCAAAATTTTTTGTTATAACTTTTTTAGTAGCTAAGTCTGAAAAAGAAACAGAAATTATAATGAAAAATTTTTATAAATGGACAAATTGAAGATGAAGGACTATAAAATGAGCATTTTTTCATTCGACAAAAGAATCAAATCGTTCAATTAAAAGGATTCTTGATTTAACATCTCGTAGAGATATGAATATTGTCTCGATTGTTTCAAATAAAAATAATATTAATAAACAATATAAAGATGATGTTCATAAATTATATAGTTGGTTGGCTTGAGAATTGTTACAACAATGTGAAAAAAGATGATTTTTAGGTGCTTGAAAGCATTATTTTGTTTTATCTCGTAAAGAAACAAATCAAAATTTGAAAGAAAAATTTATTAATTATTTAAGTAATTCTCATTCTGATTTATTAGATATAGATATTTCAATTGATATACCACAACACAAAAAAGGTCTTGAAATTGTGGATGCATGTTCTCATGCTATTTTTAGAAAATTTGAGAATTGAGATTTAGATTTGTATTCAGTAATAAAAAATAAGATTATATTAGAAAAACAAATTTTTAATTAAAAGGAAACCCCGTATCGCAACGTAATCCCGACAAGTCGGGAAGAGGCTACCATCCGGAAGCCGGCCATACGGGGATTTACTCCAACGATTCCATTATAACCAAAAAAATTGAAAATGCAAATCTTTTTTCATGTTTTTTTTGACGAGTTTTAAAATTTTTTTATTTGAAATTGAAATGTAATTATGTATAAATAATAAATTGAGAGATTGTTGATTTGTTTTATTAGTTAATAACTAAAAACTTATGTTTAAAAAATCTAGAAATGTATGGATTTTCTTAGCTGTTGTGATTATCTGAATAAGTGCTATACAATGATATTTGATGGCTGAATCTCAAAATGAAGAAAAGATAAATGAAGAAATTGAAACTTCTTTGAGTTCTTTTGTAGAGCATTATACTTCTTGAGCTTTTGAAAAAGTTGAAGTAATAAATGATAAAGATTTGAAATGATATATTTTACTGTCTGAGACTGAGAAGCAAAAAGAATATGATGTTTTGAAATCTGAGAAACCTGAGAATTCATCTTTGTCTGATATTTGAATTGATGTTTTGTGAAATAGCAATATAATTGTGAAAACAGAGAAAGACTCTATATTGGTGTCTGTGGCAAAAGAAATATTACCTTTGTTTTTGTTTTTAGTCATAATCACAATTGCATTTAGATTTATGATGCCAAAATGATCTGGGCCTATGTGAATCAATACGAGAGCATGAACAGATACGACAAAGACAAAGATCACTACAAAATTTTCTGATGTAGCATGAATGGAAGAAGTAAAGGAAGAATTGACAGAGATAGTGGATTATTTAAAGAATCCTGAAAAATATCGTAAAGTATGAGCCAGACCTCCAAAGTGAGTCCTGTTATATTGACAGCCTTGATCTGGAAAAACTCTTTTGGCAAGGGCGGTAGCTTGAGAAGCGAATGTTCCATTTTTTTCAGCATCTGGATCTGAATTTATGGAGATGTTGGTGGGAATGTGAGCCGCAAAAGTTAGAAATTTATTCCAAAAAGCAAAAGCTGCATGAACAGCTATCGTGTTTATCGATGAGATAGATGCTATTGGTGGAAAGAGATGAGTTTGACATACTTGAGGTCATCAAGAGCAAGAGCAGACATTGAATCAAATTTTGACTGAAATGGATGGATTTGACAATAAATCTCATGTGATCGTGATTGCAGCGACAAATAGACCAGATATGCTGGATCCTGCATTGCTTAGGGCTTGAAGATTTGATAGAAAAATTTTGGTTTCTGCACCAACATATGAGGAAAGAAAAGCTATATTTGATTATTATTTGAAAGATAAAAAAGTGGATAAAAGTGTGAATTTGGATTCTCTTATAAAAAGGACAAGTTGACTTGTTTGAGCTGATATTGAAAATATTGTAAATGAGGCAGCATTGAAATTGGCTAAACAGTGAAATAAAATTGTTTTGACTGAAGTAGAATTTGAATATGCAATTGAGAAAGTTTTGATGTGACCTGAGAAAAAAGTAAAAAGTATGCAAGAAAAAGAGAAACAGACGATTGCTTACCATGAATTGGGACATGCAGTGACTTCTCATTTATTGCCAGATGCAGATAAAGTTGAAAAGATTACAATAGTTCGTAGAGGACAAGCTTTATGAGCGACATGGAAAACTCCTGAAGAAGACAAATATTTGTATTCCAAGACAAAAATTTTGCAGGAGGTGATTTCGTTGCTTGGATGAAGGGCGTCTGAAGAAATATTTTTGTGAAAAGAAAATATCACAACATGAGCTTCAAATGATTTTGAAAGAGCTACGCAAATGATTTCCGATATGGTGATGAAATATTGAATGGATGAAGATTTATGACCAATCGTTTATTTCGATGATAGTAAATGAGATTATTCATTGTACAAACCATACAGTGAAACGACAGCAAAAATCATTGATGATAAGATAAAATATTATATCTTTGATTGCTATGAAAAGTCTAAAAAAATAATCAAGGACAATAAGAATTTGATTGAAAATATGTCAAAGATTTTGTTGGATAAAGAGTACTTAACGAGAGATGAGTTCAAAGATTTGATGGATAATGGTTGAGTAATGAAGGGTAAGGGTCATCCTGAGTGAGATGAAGGATCTAATTTAGATTCTTCGGCTAAAGCCTCAGAATGACAAAAGAAGTCAGCTAAAAAGAGAGAGTAATGATGTTGTCCCCCTTTATTGAAAGGGGGCATATCCGGCTTCAGCAGGAGTGGCTGTAAGGCCGGGGATTTTTAAAGAATATTTGGTGTAAAAATCCTCAGTCCCCCGATAAATCGGGGTCCAGCTCCTTTCTTAAAGGAGCACAACCAATAAATGTTAAAAATAATTTTAAATATAAAAATGCTAATGACTGAACAAAGTAAAAAAGCTGTATATGTATTGGATTGGTATACGAATAAAAATATTAAAGTAGTCGATATTGATTCTGCCGTGATTGAAAAATTGAAACCTGGAGATAAACTTGTTTATTTGATGGAAGATAATCATCAAAAACCATCAATTTGAGTCTATCTGTGACATGATATAGATACTGATAGGATTGGACATTTTACAAAAGTTTTGGAATGAGAGGAAAAAGATTTTTTTGAAGAGCAGAGTAAGTTTGCATTGAAAATATTCCCTATTTTCAAGAAAAAATTCAAAGCTGAATTCCCAAATTCAATTCCTGTGACTGCGAGATTTCATATCTATTTGGATCAATTATATTTTTATTTCTATTCTGAAGATAGGTATGTGTTTACAGATTTTGTAAAGAAATTTAGAGAAAAAATTTGAAAAAATATTTTTTTATTCCAAGTGTGAGCGAGAGATATGGTAAAGATGGATCCAAGAACTGATAATTTGCCATGTGGAGCTGATGGAATAATTCCAATGCATTGTAAGACCACATTGCCATTGCCAAGTATTGAGATGGAAAATTTGATTTTACAAAATTTGGAGTGAAGAGATATAGAAAGATTAAAGTGAAGATGTTGAAAATTAAAATGTTCTTTAATTTATGAATTAGATATATATAAAAAGGAAAGTGGAAAGTATCCCAAAAAATGAAGTGAAGTAAAAATGTTGAAATCAGATACTGAATGAATTGTCACACAGTATAATATTATGACTTGAGATGTGACATTTAAAACAAAAGATGGAGAAATTTTTAGAGTACCAACTTGAGAATTAAAAATTATAAAAGCTCCTGATCCAAGAGTAAAATCGGAAGAGGAGATTGAGTTGGAAAAAATAAAAAATCAAATTGAAGGTTAAATTCTTTATTATTATTTTGTAAAAATGCTAAAGTACGGAACTACAATTTGGCTCATATTGACAATATTATTGTCTTTGTTTCCTATATGACTTTTGCTCTATTTTTTGGGGAAACAGTTGATTTCTTTGTATAAATTTTTGAAGCAAAAAGTAGATAATGTGAGAGCACTTGAAAGGATAAAAAATGATTTATTGCAACAAACGGCAAAGGAAACAAGGGAAGAAAATAATATAATTGTTTCGGAAGCAAATATTATTGCAAATGTATTTGAAACTCCAAAATCTGAAGAACCAGAGAAGAAAACAGAATCTGTATTTGTTGCAGTAGAGGAAACTCCTGAAAATAAGATGATTCAAGAAAAGCAAAAGAAGTTGTTGGAAAAAATTTCTTATGAAGCTAATATTTTCAAAAAGGAGTGAAAATTGGAAGATTATGAGAAGAAATTGATTGAGTGATTGGCTATCGATCCTGAAAACTTGGAACTGAACAAAGAATTGGCTAATTTATATTTTACGATTTGAAATCACAAAAAAGCTTTGTCTTTGTTGAAAAAAATAATTGAAGTCGATCCAGAAGATCATAATGTGATTTGGCAAATTTGAGAAATTTATCTCATGATGTGAGATTATGAGACGTCTGAACTATTGATAGAAAAAGCAATTAATCTCAAGCCAAATAATCCAAAATATTACATTAGTATGGTGGAAATAATGTACAATACTGAGAGGAAAAAAGATGCGGTAGCTGTAATGGAGAAAATTGTAAAATTAAGGCCAACAAATTCAAATTATATTATGACTTTGGCTGAATTATATGAGGAAATTGGTGATGAAGACAATTCAAAAAAATATTATTTTAAGGTCCTTGAGCAAGAACCAACAAATGAAAAAGCAAAAAGAAAAATACAAGACAATTCATTGAATAATTAATTTTATATTGTAGCTTTTTTGAAAATGAATGCTGAATATTATATGCTATTGAGAGAGTTTTTGTCTTTCAAAACATTGCCCTTGAATTATGGTTTAGATTATGTGAAGGAACATAAAAAATGTGGAGAGTGGTTGCAAAATCTGTTTACGAAGTATAATTTCGATGTAAGAGTGGTAAATTGAAAAGAATCTCCAATTGTTATAGCTCAGTATAATGTGTCTGACGAGGCTGAGACTTGAATTATTTATGGACATTATGATGTAAATAGTGCCAATATGAAAGATGGCCGAAAAGATGATCCGTTTTCATTATATTTCTGAAAAGATAAAATTATCGGTAGAGGAGTAGCAAGTGGGAAATCAACAATTCTATTGAATATGTTTAATATTTTCAGGCTTATCCAAGAATGAATGTTGAGATATAATATAATTTTTATGATTGAATGAGAATATTTTCAGTGATCTAAATGATTAAAAAAGATTCTCCAAGAAAATAAATTTAAGGCGGATTTTTTCTTCTCAAACATAGGTACTACCGCACAGAAAAATTTCGTGGTGAGTACAGGATTTAGAGGTGCGTTCAGCTCAAAGATAACACTAAAATCTGCTGAAAAAGCATCTTTGGTCTCTCAATATGGATGAATGTTGCAAAATCCAATTCGTGATTTGAGTAGATTATTATCAAAAATTTATGATTCAAATGGTCGTATTACGATACCGTATTTTTATTATGAAATGGATGATTTATCTGCGAATGAAAAGACTTTAAATGCAAGATTCCCATTTGATAAAGAATTGGTTTTGCAAGAATTTTGAGCTAAAACTTTAAAAATAGATGATATTGATTATTATTCGAAAGTCGGATGAAGACCTTGTATTGAAGTGACAAGTTTTAATTCTTGAGAATCAAATTTTTCTACTGAAAATATCCAACCAAGTGCTAGTGCAATATTGAATTTCAAATTAGTTTCAAATCAAAAAGTTGAGGCGATAAAGAGTCTGTTTCAAGAGTGGGTAAAAAGCAATCTTTTTGTGGATATGGATTATGAAATAGATTTTTCATGAGAAGCAGAACCTGTGAAATTTGATATTTCAAATTATTTTGCAAATAGAGCAGAGATTTTATTAAGACAAATTTCAGGTGAAAAAGTTTGAGAAATTCTTTCATGATTTTCATTGCCGATAGCAAAAGATATGTTGAGCAATACACAAAATATTGTAAATGTTCCATTGGTAAATGTAGATAGTAATATTAATTGAATAAATGAAAATTTGGATGTGGAATTATTGGAAAAATGAACAGAGTTTTTGTATGAGTTTTTTAGGAAATAAAGTGGTTACTCTATTGCTTTTAACTATATATTTTGGTGTGGTGAGTTAAACTTCCCATGGATAAAACCATATTATTACATTTTGAAAAATATCGAAATTTTAATGTTCTATAAAAATCCTTTTTGTGTATGAATTTGAGATTTAGGTAAAAAATTAAGTTGAAATTATTGCCTATTTTGTTATTTTTTTTGTGTGTTATACAAGTGTATTTTTTATTATTTTAAATAAAAAAATGAAAAAATTTTATTTATTGTTTGTTTTTTCGACTTTTCTTTTTTTGTGAATTACATGAGCTACAAATTATTCAATGGAAGAAAGGGCGGCTTATGATTATGCATATAAAAATGATATTACAACTATGACTTCAATTGATAAAGCAAATATGGAGTGAAATTTGACAAGAATTGCAATGGCAAAAATGTTATCAAATTATGCTATAAATATTTTATGATTAACTCCAGATACTACAAAAAATTGTTATTTTTCTGATGTATCAAGCGATTTAGATAAACAGTATGACAATTGAGTGACAAAAGCTTGTCAGTTATGATTGATGGGAGTCTGAATTGATAAATTTTATCCAAATTGAATTGTGACAAGAGCTGAATTTTGAACAGTACTTTCAAGAGCATTAAATGCAAAAGATACGACAAAATTAAATAGAATGAACAACGCAAATCCATATTATTCAGAGCATTTGAACTATTTGAAAGAAGAATGAATTATGAATAATATTTCAAATCCAAATAGTTTAGAAATGAGAGGCTGGGTGATGATTATGTTAATGAGAGCTGATAAAAATTCGAATTATGATGAATTAGCAAAAACAAAATATTTCAGGACACCAATGGCATTAATTACAAATAAAAATAAAGATGAAGTAATCATAAAAAATACTGATGAATTATTGTATAGAAATGAAGTGTATGGTTTTCAAGTACTATTGGATAAATATCGATGAGATGGAAAAATCTGTAATTGGGTTGATGATTCGGCTTGATGAAAGGAAATTGCTTTCCACAAATTGTGAACATTTGATTACTGAACTTGAGATGGTTGAATGATTGATTCAAACACATGTAGCCAAGGTTGATATAGAGTGGCTATTTACACAATAATTTATGACAATGATACTTACGATACATTTTTGAAGGAATGATACGATTGAATTACATGAGAAACCTGAACATTGGTAGTTACTACAAGATGAAAAAATAATAAATATCATTTCGTAGTTCGTGATTGAGATCCTCGATTAATAAGAAAGATGTTTTTAAATGTATCTTGCTATCAAGTTAAATGATTAGATTGATACAGTTGGAAATGTCCAAATCATTTAGATACAATATTTTTGTCTGGTTTCTCTATATTTGATGTTTAAAAACAAAATGAAAAGATTCCCCATAAAGTGAGGAACCTTTTTTTGAAATAATGTATGATATAATCAATACGGTGGAATTCTAAGCCAACCTTGAATGGTATAACTACTATTTGGAGTGGGCATAGAAATTGTATTCGTTGCTGAATTGTAATTCAACTGTCCCCCAATAGGAGCATTCCAATCTGTTAATGTATTGTACATGTGTCCATTTTGCTGAGCAATTTTTACGAAGTTCGATGCAACTTGAATAATTATTGCGACATGTCCCAATCCACTACCACCTGACATACATAAAATGTCTCCTGGTTTTGGTGGCATAGAGCCTCCATTGGAATAAGCAATTAAATTTTTTGCAGAAGCACTACTGAACCAGTCACAAGCATTGCCTCCATTTTGACCGGTATTTACAATATTTTGTCCATATACTTGTTGATAGTATCGGCAACAAAATTCGGTACATTGAACATCTAGGTCGTTAGGATTGTCCAAATTATACGAAGACGCTTTTACAATTACTCCATTTACAGTTCCCAGATTTTCGTTTTGTGTGTATGTGCTTTTAACGAGAAACATAGGATCTGTATAAACCAAAATTGGTTCAGCATAGTATCTGTAACCGTATGTACCATCGATTGTCATCGGATAGAAGTTGACGATTCCTTGGGAAAATGTTGCATAAAATGTAACATCTACGTAACTAACTCCAGCTGAATATGATATTTGTCCAGCAATACCACCACACAATGAAGCAGCTTTCACATATGCTGTACCGGCGATGCCAAAGTTGCTACCATCTTGTTTCGAAATTCTGACGGTAAATTGATTTCCGCTTTTACTCTGAAGTTTTGCTCGTAAGACACCACCACTGTGCGTGCCACAAGTTCCGCCAATGGTAACGGAAGAACTGCTGTTCGATGTGTAGTTGCCTACGGTCGGAGACGAGTAGTATGTTGTCATCATACCTTTTGAAGTAGAATCCCCAATGGAAACTTCTTCATCGACTTTTTGCTTTTCGGTTGCGGTTATAGCTTCTTTCTTGCAAGAAGAAAAACTAGTTGCAAGACAAAATACCATGGCAAGAATGCCAACAAAAACTTTTGAAATTTTCATATATTTACAGTTTTGTTTTTTCCTACTAGGTGGAGTAGAAATACTTTAATGACCTAAGTAGTACCACCTTACTACTTTTTTCAAGATTTGATTTACAGAGATTATCTTGATAACTCCAGATTTTGTTATTTGTAATCAAATAATTCAATCAAATTTTGGTTCTAACGCATTTGTTTGATTTTTTTGTTTCGTAGCTTTAAATATATAAATTTGAGTTTGAAATTCAATGATGTTTTGAAAAAAAGAATTTTCTTTTTGTAATTAACAATGCTTTTTACGATAAGCATTTAGAATTTTTTTTGGAGGAATTGGGTGGTCGAAAGTAATATCAAAAAGACTATCATTTCAAGTCAGTTTTTCATATTTATTGATGTCCATCAATACAGCGACTGGTTTGTTTTTTACAAAAATAATTTTTTCTTTTCAAAGATCTTTGACATAAGCATTCATATTTTTCTTTAGATCTGTGATAGATATGCATTGGTCTGTAATCATTTTTTAATGGAAGGTGCTAAAAAAGAATCTTTTTTCGGTACTATTTTAGGTATCTTTTATAAAAAATCAAGATTATTCTTTGCAAATGGTGGAATTTTGTGTATATTAAATTGGGATTAAAAATCCCCACCCCTTCGGGGAGCCCCTTTCAGTAAAGGGGCACAGCTTGGTTTTGTTTTATAATTTATTTTCTCACATAAAATCACATGGAAAAAAACATTTCACTTGTTTACATGGTAGCAGGAATGTCTTCACGTTTTGGATGAAGAATTAAGCAATTTGCAAAAGTTTGACCAAATGATTCTACTTTGATTGAATATTCTTTGAGTCAAGCATTGCCAGCATGATTTTCAAAGATTGTGTTTATTGTTTGAAAAATGACTGAATGACCTTTTAAGGAAATGTTTGGTAATAGCTATCAATGAATCCCTGTAGAATATGCAAAGCAAACTTTTGATGAAGCAGATAGAGACAGACCTTGGGGAACAGTGGATGCTATTTGTTCTGCATTATCTTGTATTGATTGACCATTTGTTGTTTGTAATGGTGATGATATTTATGGAAAAAATTCGTTTAAAATTTTGTATAATCATTTGGCAAATAATCCTGATGAATTATGTACTTTAGGTTATATTTTATGAAATGTAATACCTGAGGTGGGAAGTACAAATAGGTGAATTTTTACGGTAGAGGATTGATATGTAAAAAATATTAACGAGACAATCTGAATTGAAAAAAATAAATTATCTGAGTTCGGATTGACTTTAGATGCTTTGTGCAGTATGAATATTTTTGGTTTGAATAGGAAAGTTTTGGAGATGTTGAGCGAAATTTTGGCTGAATTCAAGAAAGATCATGTTTGAGATAGGAGAATTGAATGCTATTTACCAGTAGAATTGACTAATATTATAAAAAATAAGTGAGTGAATATGAAAATTTATTCGACTCGTGATCAATGGTTTGGAGTAACAAATCCTGATGATGAAGCTATTGTGAAAAAGCAGATTGAAGAGTATGAGAATAATTAATAATTAATAATGAAGAATTTTTGTTGAACAACCCCTTCGCCCTCAGCGTAGCTGAGCAAGCTTCGGGCACTCCCCCTATCGGGGGAGAAATTTGAGGGGTTGTTGCACATATTTTATTATGAATTTTGGGTAATGGGTGAAAAAATAGAAAAATATATAAATGCCATTGTGGAGGCGAAATGATGAAAAGAAAAGTTATATTGAATTCCTACAGATATAATATGATTTTGAGAATTCGGTAAAAATTTAGCATTAGCTCTCGAACCTTTAGTTACGAAAAAGGAGATTTGTTTTTTTGATTTGGATGTAAAAAGTGATGAGAATTATCATTATTTTGATTTCAAAGATATGTTTAAGAAAACAGAATTAATGATTTTTACAAAAGAAATTCCACAAGAATTATTCGATGATTTAAATAATTTAAATCCAAATGTTACACTTGTTGTGGATAAAAAATTAAAAGATATTATTGAAATATTTCAAGCTAACTGATTTTGAAAAAATCTTGTAATTATTTAATTAAAATGTATAATTTTTTTGTTAGAATTTATTTTATTTTCTTTGAAAATGAAAAGAAAGTTTAATATAATAGTATGGCAGGAGTGAGATAATTTTGTGACGAGAGTTCTAGAAAATAATGTTAGTTCTTTTTGAGCGACAAAGGATGAAGCATTGAAAAGCACATATGAAGCTTTGGAACTTTATTATGAAAAAGAAAAATCGGAAGATAATTATATGATTTTGAAACCATCTTTATTGGAGTATGATTTTGCATAATGCCTAAAGTTTATAAATCAGTTGATTTGTATAAAATGTTGCTATCTTTCTGATTTCAAAAAATTTCACAAAAGTGATCACATATTAAATTAAAAAATAAGGATTGATTAATTGTAATTTTGCCTATGCATTCAAAAGATATTCCATACTGAACATTTTTATCTATTTTGAGTCAGTGAAATATCTCTCAAAGTGATGCTAAGAGGTTTTTGTGAAAGTAAATATTTGTTATGAAAAAGGTTCGAAAAAATATTTTGATATGATTGTGAATACTTGTTTGAGTATCATTTTTTGCATTTTGTTATTATGCTTTTTTTAGTGAATTAATTTGAGAAGTCGAAGTGTATGATAATATTTCTCAATATGAGAATTATATGTCTTTTGATAAAGTATTTTCTAACTCTTTTTCTCATGTGTTTTTTATGACAATTCAGATTTTCCTTTTCTCTTTTCCATTTTTTTTAATATAGAATTTTGAATATTTATTTCAAGAAAAACAAACAAATTTCAAAAAAATGAAACTTTTTTTAAAAAAGTCTGAAATAGTAGATAGTACCACTAGAAAAAAGTGCCAAAAAATTTGACAAGTTTTTTTTTTGTATATAATTAATTGTTTTTAAGACTTTTTATATTATAATTTGATAAAAATGGCAAATTTAGAAAATTATAGTGAAGGAAACACTGAAAATTTCCAGAAAGATCAGAGTGAAAGGTCTGATAGTCAAATGTGGTCTCCTAATAGTGGAACGTTGGCTGAAATTAGAGCAAAATGAGATGTAGAATCTCAGCAGTCAGGTCAAGAAGCTGATGATTTGTTATATAGTATCGAAAATCCACAGCAACCAGAGGGAGAAGTGGTTTTACTATCATCATTGGATCCAGAATTTGTAGAAGAAAGAAAAAATGCGAAGCTTGATGATCTTATTAGATGGCTGTCGGATTTACTTGGTCGTGGTAATTTGGAAGAATCAACAAAACAAGAGATAGCTGAAAGAACTGCAAAGTTGTTTGGACCAAAGTGAACGATTGTATATAATGGTAAAGCATTTTTCGCAAATCAGTTGTATGATAAAATAAAAGATGGTACTTTTAATGTTGATTGGCGTAATTTGGATTCATTATTTTCAAATGCAAGAATAATTTTGGATAGGTATGTAAATAAGTTAGAAATTGCTACTCCGGAAGGCATGAAATATGAATACCAGATAACATTCGGAACTATTATTATTAATGATAAACAATAATTAATTTTTGTTGAAAAAATGTTGATATTATGTTAGAAATGCCAGTTAAAAACTGGTATTTTCTCTTGAAATGAAAATATTTTTTTGTATATAGTGGATAATGAAATCTTTTAGTTTGGATATGTGACAACCCCCTCGAGCCGATTTTATCGGCTCACTCCCCCTGACAGGGGAGAAATTTGCTCCCTGTTAGGGGAGCTCCCCGATTTATCGGGGTGAGGGGTTGTATAATATTTATTTCACCTTACTTATTCTCATGGTTACTATGGACGACATCAAGACACCACCACAAAATTTAGAAGCTGAAAAGTGAGTTTTAGCTTGAGCTTTGATGGATAATGAAACTATTTGGATTTATGATGCAGATAAGTTGGAACCTGCTGATTTCTATCAAAAAGAACATCAAGCTATTTATTCTGCAATAAAAAAATTGTGGTGAGACCGCAAAACTATTGATGTGGTGACTGTTTGAGATCAATTACAAAAAGATTGAACATTGTTGGATGTGTGAGGAATGGATTATTTGTATGATTTATCGACTTTTTTGTTATCGACTTCTGGTTGTGGAGATTATTCGAGAATTGTGAAAGACAAATCTATTTTGAGGAGTATTTTGAAAGTCTCTCAATGAATTATTTGAGATGTGTATAAGCAAGATGAGACCGTGACTATCATGGAATCTATTGAAAAAAGAATTTTTGATTTAACTCAAAATCAGACATGAGAAGGAATTGAGTCGATTTCTGATATTTTGAATTCGAGAGTGGAGGAGTATGTTTCGATCATTGATAATCCTGAGAAAATAAATGAGAGAAAAGTATTTTCTTGATATAAATGATTGGATGATATGTTGGCTTGATTCAAACCTTGAGAATTGATTATTCTCGCTGCAAGGCCATCAATGTGAAAAACATCATTTGCATTAAATGTTGTTTCAAATGTCTCAATGCAACAGGATAAATTGGTCGCTATTTTCTCTTTGGAAATGAGCTCGGAATCGATAGTTGATAGAATGGTCGCTGAAGTCTCTCAAATTCCAATGTCAAAAATTACCAAATGAGAATTGGATAATGAAGATTTTTCAAATATGGGAGAAGCAATTTCGTTATTGGGTAGCAAAAAAATATTTATTGATGATCAATGATGACTTACAGTGCCTGTTTTGAAATCAAAATTGAGGAGATTAAAAATTGAAAAATGAGCTTTGGATCTTGTGATAATTGATTATTTACAGTTGATGAGATGAACAAGTTATGAATGAAATAGGGTCCAGGAGATTAGTGAAATTTCGAGATGATTGAAAGAATTGGCAAAAGAACTTGAAGTGCCTATCATTGCTTTATCACAGCTTTCTCGTAATGTAGAGCAGAGGATAGACAAAAAGCCACAACTTTCAGACCTTAGGGAATCTGGAGCTATTGAGCAGGATGCAGATAGTGTAATCATGCTACACAGAGAAGATTATTATGATCCTGATACAGACAGGAAATGAGCGACTGATGTTTGTGTCAGAAAAAATAGGAATGGAGCAGTTTGAGAAGTTGAATTGAAATTTATGGCAAGTATTATGAAGTTTGTTGAGACTGAAAAAGGAGAAAAAGATGATTGAACATACTAAAATAATTTCGGTGAGTTTTACAACCCCTACTAGTCTTCGACAGAACAACTCCCCCTAACAGGGGAGAAATTTGTTCCCACGCATAGCGTGGTAAACCTGTTAGGGGAGCTGACCGGAGGACTGAGGATTTTTGTATATTTTTTTCTTTGTCTCCGGCGGGTTACCCCGCATAGCGGGATTTCTTTCAGTCACTTTTGTCCAGAGCTACAAAAGTAACCAAAAAAGCTCTTATCTGGCATGCCAATTTCAGCAAGCGACGTTCAGTATTATATACAAGTATATTGAATACGAAGCTCACTCGCATGGGCTCGTTCGCCGTCGTGTGAATAATTATTTATAAATTGACTTGAACAGCTTGCAAGTGAAATTGCATGAGATTAAGTTTTTCATTATGAAAAAGATTTTGGTTGACTCCTTTTTCTTTCTTGTTGTGAAAATGTAGTTGATAACTATTATTTTTGTTATTTTTCATTGCTAGCTATATCAAACATTCTCTAAAATGTCCATAATCTATATTGATTTTTTCAAAAGATGTGGAAACTAAAGGTTAGAGTATTTTTGTATATTATTGTTGTTTTTTTTTCTTGCATGATTAAACACAAGATGTAAATAAAAATTAAATAAAAAATTATCGAGATGAAAAGTCCCGTAAGGATGGATTGTCGCGATAAAAAGATTTTTTCCATGGTTTCTAAATTTGTATTCAAATTAGAGCTATGTGCATGAATAGTAACTTACCCAAGTGAAGGACATGCAGAAAAATCTAGAGACGGTTTTTTGATTTGTAAGTGAAGTTTTGAAATCAAAATCGTATAGAGATTATAAAATAGGTTTGTAGTTTTATGTGGATTAATCCTATTTCATAAGCTCTATGCAATGATAAAGAGCTGCCCGTCTCTAGGTATACCTAGATTAATCGGGCCGCACTATGTTTCCATAGAGTGGTCTTTTTTTTATTTAAAAAAAATCTTTGTTTAAAATAACTTGGTAATGTGGTTGTTCTGTCTCAATTTTTCAATGGAATAGGTATACTTGTCCCGCTTTTAACGATGCAAGTAAGTCTTGAGCATCGTTATATTTCATATTCAAATCTTTCTAAAAATAAATCCTTTGCTAAAGCTACTTTTTCATCGTCTATATCAAATATTGAGTTCTGTCATTTTGAATTTTCAAAAAAGCTTTCAAAATTCATTCGATCACAAATGTTGCATGATTTCCATTCAATGCATTTATGTGTCATATTTACTAACTCTTTATAAGAATATTTACCAAAAGTATCATATATTTTATCTAATGTATTTTTTTCAGTCTCTGATAAATAGTCAAAATCTGTAATTTTTTTTGGTCTCTACTAGATTGTATCAATCTTTTTTGAAAGGTAGTTAATCATCCAATGAATAATCTTCTGGAATTTTTATAATATCAAGAGTAAGAGATGCTACTGGTCACATTTTTAAAGCGCGATAATTATCTCATGTTATGATATTTCAATAAGTTTTTAAGTGTAATTTATCCGCGAAGAATACAAGTTTAATTAATTTTGTATAATTCATTTTCTTTTTTTTTGCAACAAATATGAAATGACTTGGATAATTTTATTTATACGATCAGACATTTTTTGCTGTTTATTTAGCTGATAAAATATATTTGCTACGACCATGTATTAAAATCAATACATTTTTTTTGACAATAAAGTTTTTGGTTTAGTTATTGTATTAACTATTATTATATACGAATGAAAGCCGGCATTGTGACAAATATTTCTTATTTTTTATTTTTGCAAGTTTTTTTACACATTTTTTTTGATGATTGTATATGCTGGCTTTCTGACTTCATTTTCATTTTTTAGATTGTTGAACATTTTCTGTATAATAATTTCAAAATCAAAGTCAAATGAATTTTGGACAAGATGGTTTTTGGCTTGATTTAGGATGTAGGGGAGTGCAGAAAAATTATTTTAGATGTTTTTAGGCGAATTGTAGTGCTTTTTGGTATATTTCGAATCATATTTTTTGATTTTCCGTATTTATTTCCATTTGATAGGTATCTCGTTTTGCTTGTAATCAAAGTCGTACATAAGTATCTTCTCCAAGCGCATTTGCAATAAGAAATGCTAGATTTGGAGTAAGATTCCTTTTTCATTTTATGATGAGATTTACTTCAGGAGTAGATAATCAGATTATTTCTGCGAATTGTTTTTGGCTCCAGTTTCTGACTTCCAATTCCTCCTTTAAATAAACTCATGGGTGATATGCTATTTTAACTTTCTTTTTCATTTTTTTTGATAAGGAATTAAAATATTTATTGGTAGTGATTTGATATGCGGTAAACTTTCATTATCTCGACCGTATTGTTTTGCAGGATTTTAACTTCCATTCTCCATGATCTGTTTAAATCAATTGCATGAAATTCTTGTAAATCTCCGTGTAATTTGTGAAATCTCAGTGTTGAGTATTTATATAGCTCCATTGATGTGTCGATGATTTCAATCAGTGAACATTGTATTCTAAATTTTGTGGCGACTCATTTTGGGAATCAGCCATCGGATTCATTATAGCGAAGTTCTTCTAATTCGGGTGGACATATAATTTTCATGGTTTACTCAAACAATAATTAAAATATCAACCATACATTTATATATTATAATCAAATTATTATTTTTTGCAAATAAATTTATATTTTTTATTAATTTTTTTATAAAATTTGCAAATTTAAGTTAAAATGTAAGTTGAACATTTTCTGTATAGTGATTTCAAAATTAAAGTCAAATGAATTTTGGACAAGATAGTTTTTTTGGCTTGTATGCAGTTATGAAAAAGAATTATTTTTTTGTTTTGTAGCGAATTTTAGTTTTTTATTTATTAATGTTTATGTATTCTGAAAGTAGGTCAAAATCTTCAGAGTTTTTTACATTAAAATCTCGTTTGTTGTTTACATAGAAAGTTGAATTCTGTTGCTTTATAAGTCATCAAATTAATTTTATGTCTTTATGACTACTAATATATTCTTCTAATCATTTTGCTTTTCCTTTTCATTCTTTTAATGTGAATCATTGTTTTGTATCAAAAATTCAAATTGTTCAATTGTTAAAATATACTATGAAATCAGGGTAAAAACAATGTTTTTCTCAATCTTCTTCATAAGGAATAGCAAAATAATCTTTTGAAGAAATTCAGTTTTTATACCAAAACACAATATCATCTCTTGTTTCTAAAACATTTTCAATGAAATCTTTTTCTTGTTGTGAGTCAAAAGATAAAATGCAAGGTATCATTACATTTTTTTGATATTGAAATTCTTTTGCTGAATCATTAAATGTGTCCATTTGTGGAATTGACCAAATATATTCTTGTTCGTTGAATTTAAATTTTTGTTCTATTTGTAATTTTTTGATTGGCAAGTAATTGTCTTTGGCTTTATTTAAAACATCAATGAAAAAATCTTGGTTATTTAATATAAGTTTTTGGTAGTATGACCTGAGTTTTCATTCTCCAAAGAAAAAATGGTCTAAACAGCTATATAGAGCTTCCATAATTGGCTTATACGATCTTGCAATATTTGTAAATTGTTCTCTTACATTATTTCTGGCAAAATCTTCAAAGGACATTTGGATTAATTCATTTTGAGTTGGAGTCTTTACTGTATTTTCTATAAAAATTTGTTCATTTGTATAATCGTCAAGACTAACTAAAGTTTTTCTGTTTACTCAGTTTTCTGTAATCATTACATGAGAACCAAATTTCATTTGTCAGTTATTTATGATTTCATCGCTATATTCAACATTTTCAATATTTATTTTTTCTCATAGTTTCTTTTTATTGTTTTCCCTTGCGAATTCTGAGTATTCTCATCATACTTTCTCAACTAAGCTTTCTGCAACGAATGTTCTAAATGAGCTTCAAATATCCTGATAATCAATTCTTGATTTGAAAAAAGATTCTAACCAAAATGGTCTGTATAATTCATTTCTGAATGAATACTGATTTTTGATCAGATTTTTTGCTGTTTCATGAATTCCAATCATTTGTTTTGGTAAATCAGTAAAAACATAAGCTTTATTGAGTATCTCTTCTTCATAATGTTTCCATTCCGGCATTCTTAATATTCTTCAAACTGTTTGAATTTCAAAAGTTATTTTTTTAATTTCACGGAACATAACCAAAATTTGAGCTCTTGGGCAATCCCATCAAGTAGCAATTGCTTGTTTAAATATCAAAACTTCTACAGGAGAATCTTTAATATCAATTAAATCTTTATTTGTTTTATCATTACTTAACCAAACAGCTAATTTTTGATTTTCAAGCGATATATCAAATTGTTCTTTTAATATTTTTTGAGTTCTTTCTAATTTTGTCTGATCTATAGCTTCTGTTGTTTTCTTTTCTGATGGTAATTGTATTAATAAAAGCGGATAAACCTGACTTCATTGTCATTCGTATAAATCTTTTAATTGTTTTTGTTTTTCTAATGCTGCTTTTATGATTATCTCATCTGTTCATAAATCATCCGATTTAAATTCCTTTATCTTTTCATTAATCAAAATCTCTTTTTTTATCATTCATTCTTTAATTACACTATCAATAGGTACTTCAATCATTGCTCTATAATTAGCAGAATCAGGAGTTGCTGAAACTTCAATTTGTATCGTTGGCTGTATATAATTTAGAATTAACTCTTGAGCCTTTTGAGTATCAAGAGCTGTATGACTTTCATCAACTACTAAAATAATTTTTCTTCACTCATTATGTGCATTTTCTAGATATGTTGGCAAGTTTTCTTTTCTCTCATTATCTTTCATGGCTAAAACTTTCCATTCTCATGTTTTACTATCTTTCTGCTTTAATGATTCCCAATTTATAAATAAAATTTCATTTTGTCTTAAAGTCTTGTCTTGAATATCTGATAACTCTGAAAAGAATAATTTTGAACCTTGTAAATTATTTTCAAAACTCTTCTTTGATTGTCTTGCTAAATCATTTACACTAATCCAGACTATAGCAAAATCTCAAACATCCAAATCAGCAAGTTCTTTTAAGAATTCCTGCATCATTACCGTTTTTCAGCTTCATGTTGGAGCTTTAAAAACAAGAGATTGACAATCGTCTCTGTTTTCATTCAGAATTTTTGCAGTATTAGATAATAAATCCTTTACTGCTTTCTTTTGATATTCTTTAAGAATCATCTATTAAAATTTTATAATTAAAAGATTTTCTTATATGTTTCTAATATATCATCTGGTATGTTTTCAATTGTTATTTTATCTGAAAATTCTTGTAATTCTTCTTCGCAACTATCTTTGCTCAATGAGAAAATATATACAGAAATTTTACCATCTAATGTTGATAATAATTGCTGTAATTTTTCTATTTCTCGTATATCGTAGAGAATAACTGTGTAATGATTATTTTTTTGATAACATTTTAATTTATCGGATAAAAACTCTGGTTTATATTCATTAAATGTATCTTCTTTGATACAAAGTAACTCATCACAGAGATAAATAAAACTTTGTCTTAAATCATCTGCCGATTTTTTCTTTTCTATAAATTCAGTTGTGTAATATCTTAAATTTCATCATCACAATCATTCAACGTTTTCTCATTTAGCACTAGTGTATCATTGCATAACTCTTTTTACTCTTTCATAAGTTATATTTTTACAAATATTTTTTTCTGGCTCTTCCTCGGTATTCTCACGATTAGAACAAAGAATAAACTGACGATGTCATCAATCATTTTTATTTAAATCCAATACTGCATGTCATGTGGTTCATGATCATGCAAAAAAATCCAGAATAATGGAGTTTTTATTTCAAACAACATTCAGTAATATAGAAATTAATCATAATGGTTTTGGTGTGTCAAAAATGTTTTGAGATAAAATTCTTTTTAATGTTTCTTTTGCTAGTTGTGTCGATCATGCTTCTTCATTATATAGTATAGAATTAGCTACAATTCACTGTTTTACTTCAGATAAAAATTTTTTTAATCTAGGAACATTCTTTCAATCTTTACCAAACCACAAACGATTATCTTCATATGCTTTTATTAAAGATTCTTTACTTAATCTTGGATATGCTCCTTCATTTGGTTTCCAATGTACTCAATTAGGGAATATATATTCATAAATATTACTTTTACTTCAACTTTTTGCTGTTAATGCAACACTCGTTCGTGGTCATCTTTCATCATTATCAGGATTTGAATATCTTGCGTTAGCCTCCTCGGTTCTTGGTAATAAATTATACGACTCAAATAA
>CALCYP010000036.1 GCA_937906635.1 uncultured bacterium
TTTGTCTGAGCCTTGGATTGAATAAAAAACGAACTTACAATAACTGATTTAGCAACCAGATTTGATGAAAATAAAGACTTAATACTGTCTTTCTATGTAGAGAATACTTGAAATATGGAAAACACTTTTGAAATACAGTGAACTGTGAAATGACTATTTTGATACAATAAAAAATTTGAAATAGTTAGTTGACAAGTAGCACCTAATAGGTCTCAGTATGTAGAAGCAAATTTATGATCGCTTCCAAGTTATGGTTGAAAATATAATATTGATTTTACGATTAATGGGACACCTTATTTTTCTTATGATATAAGTAATGCGAATGTAGATCCAGCTCGATTAGAGCCAAAGAGTTGGGAATTTAGCACAAGTGTATTCAAGATGCCTTGGTTGATCTTGGCAGTCGTAGTTATATTCATATTACTATTGATTGTCCTATTCAAAAAGCCAAAACAAAAAATAGTATATGTACAACAACAACCTACACAACCTGTTCAGCCACAACAACCTGTGCAACAACAGCAAGTTCAACCTCAACAGACTATGCAACAACCTACACAACAATATTCACAACCTATACAGCCAAGTCAACCAGTTCAGCAACCTGTACAGCAGCCGGTACAACCAGTACAAAATCCTGTTCAACCTCAAAATCCAAATTATCCAAATCAACAGTAAAATTTGCTGTTTTATAAACACACCTCCATCATTATCGAAGTTTTTCCTTCCTGCCGTAGGCTAGTGTGGGTTTCCCGTACCTGCCGTAGGCTAGTGTGGGTTTCCCGTAATAGGTCGAAGATCCTCGATCTATCTGAAGGGAGATTTTCCTTTCTTAGGTTTTTCAACCCGGGTGAACCGTTGTTGAAAATGATACATTTTCGTCATTCTGAAGGAGTGAAACGACTGAAGAATCTAAATTCACATTTATAGATTCTTCTCTGCTGAAGCCGAGCTCGGCGCTATCGCACAGAATGACACCCTTTCGTCGTTTCGAACCTGATTCCCTTTCTGACCCTGGGGTTAGTTTCCGCTTCGCTGAAACCCCAGGGTCTACTCAATGGGAAAAAATCAACCTCCCCTGCCTAACCTAACCATGGATACTAAAAAAAACCGAAAAAAAAATGGGAAAGTCGCAAAGCGACGATTCTTTATTATATTTATACTTGTATAATAGAGTCGTCCCTTCGGGACTTCTTTTAATTCTCCACTATATCGCTGAGGACTAAAGTCCTCAGCTAATTGAAATCTCGTCCCTTCGGGACTATCCGGAATCAGCATAGTTGCAAAGCGACGACTCCTCAAATATATCTTTATCTAACCAACGACTTTAGTCGTTGGTATATAGAGACAAATGATCATAAAGTCGCTAAGCGACGATTCTTTTTATAAACAAAAATCAAAGCTTTTTTTTCAAATTTACTATAATTTTTAATTCTTAATTATTTTTCCATCATCTAATCTAATCACATCATCAGCAAATTGAAGAATATTTTTATCATGTTCAATCATCAAAATTGTATCTCCTCATTCCAAAAATTTCTCCAAAACTTTGAGAAGTTTTTCAATATCAGATGGATGAAGTCATACAGTTGGCTCATCTAAGAAATAGACTGTATGTCATCTAAACTCTTTCAACAAATGTTTTACTAGTTTCAATCTCTGACTTTCTCATCCAGACAATGTATGTGCTGGCTGTCACATCTTCAAATATCCCAAACCTATATCACACATCAGCTGTAATTCATCACGGATTGCATCCATTTCAACGAAAAATTCCAAAGCATCAGACACATACATATCCAACACTTCTGCAATATTTTTTCATTTCCACTTTATATCCAAAACTTCTGATTTATATCTCGTTCCTCTACACAGATCACAAGGCACATAAGTATCAGGCAAAAATTGTAATTCTACTTTTTTGTATCCATATCCATTACAAGCAGGGCAAGCTCCTTTTCATGAATTGAAACTAAAAGCTGATGCAAAAAATCCTAAATACTTTGCTTGTGTCGTATTTGCATACAAATTTCTAATTTTATCAAAAGTTCAAACAAATGTAGATGGACAAGACCTCGGAGTCTTTCAGATACTACTTTGATCCACATAAATTGTATTTTTTACTTCTTCATATCACTGAATAGTCTCTACCGCCAGATCCTTGTAAAATTCTTGTAATGCTAAATTTTCATAATGTTCGTATAAATCTTTTTGAATTATCGGAGCAGATATGATTTCATCCCGACTCATTCATTTTTTGAGCAATTGAAGTCTGATAAAACTCTGAATAAATTTCTGTTTATCATTCAAAAATCTAAACAAAGTCGTGTACATGAGTGTTGTCTTTCCTGCTCCACTTGGTCATGTAATGATAGTAAATCATCCAAGTCTAATATCTACATCAATATTTTTCAAATTGTATTTACTAGCTTTTCTGATTTTCAAAAAGTTCTTTCATTTTGCATGATTAAATTCTGCTTGAACTTTCTTTTTTCATGTAATATATTGAGCTGTCAAAGTGTCTGATTTGAGGAAATCTTCATACGATCAATTAAACATCAAATTTCAACCAAAATCCCCTGCTCCAGGTCAAATTTCTACTACTCGATCAGCAGATTTTATAAATTCTTCATTGTGCTCTACGACTACAACTGTATTTCCCATCTGCTGCAAATTTCTGATAGCGACAATTGCCTTCTGGATTTCTCTATCACTAAGTCAAATTGTTGGCTCATCGAGGACGTAGGTAATACCCGTTAATTTATTTCCGAGCTGTTTCGCCAATCTCAACCTCTGAATTTCTCATCCAGAAAGTGTATCCATAGTCCTACTCAAATCCAAGTATCAAAGTCACAAATCTTGAATCGTTTGCAATCTATCCAAAAGTGGCTTTGTAATTCTTTCAACGAGTATATTATTTTTTTTTGTATTTTTTTGGTAATCCAAGAAAAAAGTGACTAAATCATCCAATTTAAATTTTTGCAAATCTGAAATATTATATTTCTTTTTTCATGAAGAAACAAACACATTTAGACTCTCAATTCTCAACCTCCTTCCATCACAAGTTGGACAAGCTTTCATGTCCAGCATTGCTTGAAAATCCACAGTAAGGAGTCATTTCACATATTGATCTTTCAAAATTTCGGAAATTCATTGATATTTCATACTAGTATACTTTCATCACTGTTGGACGCGAATTAATTCATCGTCTCCATAAAGTACCACATGCTGAAACCATTCTGGCAAATCTTTCCAAAGTTTATCTGTATCCATAGAATATTTCTCAGCCAATTTATGCAATACTATCTGTCCAAATGTACTATCTCTTCGCGGCAATATACATTGCATATATGGACTATAAGGATCCACGACTTTATTGAAATCTACTTGTAAAACCTCCCCTATCCCATGACACTCCATACAAGCTCATTCAGGCCTATTTGGAGAAAAGTGCTGTGCAGTAAATTCAGGATAAGTGACATTACAGTCTGGACAGTACATCTTATCTGTAAACCACAATACATCATTTGATTCAATTTCTGCAGTATCCAATTTATCATTTTCATTTGCATCCACAAAAATTCCAAATTTTTCGGTCTCAGACAAAATTTTGATAATATCTTCTTTCAGCCTGTCTAATTTGTTTTTTTCTACTGTCACACGATCATAAATTCCAAATACTCTGAGGGGAAAATACTCTTTTGGTACATTTGGATCCTCCAAATAAAAGTATTCAACTGGCTCTTTTTGCGGTCATAACAACAAATATCTGGTGAATCCACCTCACTTTTCTACTTTATTTCTATTCTTTTTCACAAATTTCGACAATAAATCATATTCTGAGATTTCTCACACATCTTTCAAAAGAAATATTTTTTTATCAATATAATTTTTTTTCAATTCATCCATGATTTGATCCACAGATGTCGGTTTGATTTGTTTTCCACATTTATAGCAATAGCTATCTCCTAATTTTGCAAAAAGCAATCTCATATAATCATCAATCTCTGTCAAAGTTCATACAGTACTCCTACTATTTCATCATTTTTTGTTTTGTTCAATAGCAATTGCCGGAGAAAGTCCTGTACAATGATCAATTTCAGGTCTCGTTCACAGATTGAAAAACTGTCTCAAAAAACTAGACAGCGACTCAATATAACGGAATTGTCATTCTTTGTAAATAGTATCAAAAGCAAAAGAAGACTTTCCACTACCAGAAACTCCAGTCACAGCAATGACTTTATTTTTTGGCAAAGTTACATCGATATTTTTGAGATTATTTGTATTTACTCATTCAAATACAATTTCATTTTGAAAATTCTCTAAATTAACTTTTATTTCTTTCTTCATAAACTTTTATTAGAAATCTAAACATTTCGTTTAGCTATTAGCTATTGGCTATCAGCTAAAAATTTTGCTTTGCAAAATTTTTAATATTCATTCTCCAATTCCCACTCCAATACTTTTAACATCTGAGGGAATATTCCATATTTCTTTGCACCAGAATATCCTTCTCCATACCCATCTAATACATAATTTGAATTATTTGGGATTATCACATTCCCAGATCTCACACCACCATTATATAATGCGGCGAAATTCAAAACTCAAGTTAAATCAAAGCTATTGTAGCTCAACTCTCCAGATAATAATCCATCATAACGAGCTAATTTATTCTTTGAAAACTCCAAAAAATCTACCACAGTCTGTATAAATTGTTTTTGTGTGATTTCTCCCGTTCAATAATCTTTACTCAAAATCTGAAATGGTCAATCTCAATTATTTGGCAAATAATATGCACAGGTACTTTCTCTATACCAAATTGCCATAGTCAATGATGTAGGAAAATCGTACGCAAAACTTATATCATCCAATGTCTTGTATCGACCAGTACAATTGTTGAGTGAATCAGCTATATCAATAGAATATCAAGTATTATATTCTTCCAAAAATTTTAATTTAGAATCTTTTGAAGTAGCTTTTGCATCACTTTTTTGTTTTGATAAAGCATTTTTATTATTTTTTGTATCACTATACAGATAATATTTCAGATCTTCAAACATATAATTTAATCTCGCATTATTTGAATAATCGGTCTGCAAATTCACAATCTGATTATAGAAATTCCACAAATCTATATTATTTTCTATCGAAGAATCCAATTGAGTTTTCAAATTCGCCAAATCCTGTGTATCTTTTTCACTTGGTGTATATGCCGCAAAAGAGATTGCAGACATTGCCAATCAGACAATTAATCAAGTTAAGAAAATTTTTTTCATTTTTTATTTGATTACCAATAAAAACTGGTTTGAAAAATAAACCAATAAATACTTATATAAAGAATAAATCAATATTCAAGATAATTTTAAATAAAGGAAAACAAAATTTTCTTTTGCTATCTGCTATTAGCTATCGGCTATTCGCTATCAGCTATTAGCTAAACACTATATTTCATCAAATTGAATAATCATCATCTTCTTGTCCTCCTTTTTCAAAGGAGGTGTCACGAAGTGACGAAGGATTTTTAAAAATCCCTCTGGCTTCGCCATCTCCCTTCCCTGCTGAGCCCGGGCACGGTAAAAAGGGAGACACTTTTTTTACTACTCATGAATTATCACAGTCTTTCATTGAAAGACCTACTTTTTCTCTATCTAAATCTATACTAACTACTTTCACTTTTACTTGCTGTCATACTGAAACTACATCAATTGGGTTTTTCACAAAAAAGTCTGCCATTTGTGACTTGTGAACTAATCAATCATTGTGTAATCAGATATCTACAAACGCTCCGAAATCTGTCACATTTCTCACGATTCACTCTAACTCCATTCACTCTTGTAAATCTTTGATTTCCAAAACATCTGATTTAAATACTGGAGCCTGAATTTCGTCACGAGGATCCAATCCTGGTCTCTCCAATTCTGCTAATACATCTTTCATTGTCTCAATTCATATTCAATATTTCTCAGAAAGGGATTCAATTCCTTGTAAATTAAAATCCTCCCTTCCCCCCTTAATAAGGGGGGCAAACTTTGACAAGTCCATTGGTAATTTCAAATCTTTTTCCTTGATTCAAAACTCTTTTTCTATCATTTCATAAACTTGTTTGTGGATTTCTGGATGAATTCATGTCTGATCCAATACTTCTTTTCATCATTTAATCCTCATAAATCAAATCGCTTGTTCATATGCTTTTGGTCCAAGTCATTTCACCTTTTTTATTTGAGATTTGCTTGTAAATTCTCCATTTTCATCTCTATATGCTACCAAATTTTTGGCTACACTTTCAGTCATTCAGGCCAAATATTGGAGTAATGTATAGTTGGCCGTATTTACATCTACTCAAACTGAATTTACTACATCTTCTACTTTTTCATCCAATTTTTCTTTCAAAAGTTTTTGATCTACATCATGCTGATACTGTCATACTCAAATTGATTTTGGATCAATTTTTGTAAATTCAGCCAATGGATCTTGAACTCTATGTGCTATAGAAATTGCTCATCTGACTGTCACATCAAGCTGTGGATATTCACTCTGAGCCAATTTTGATGCTGAATATACTGATGCTCAAGCTTCTGATGTCACCATATATTTGATATCCAATTTATATTTTTTGATGAAATCAGATACAAATTTCTCTGATTCTCTACTTGCCGTTCCATTTCATATGGAAATCAAATCTATATCGTACTGATTTACTATTTTCAAAAGTTTTTCTTCTGATTCCTCTATCTTGTTTTGTGGTGCGGTAGGATAAATTACATCATTATAAAGGAATTTCCCAGTCTTATCCACCACTGCCAATTTACATCATGTCCTAAATGCAGGATCAAATCCTAATACTGTAAGTCATTTGATTGGTGGAGTAAGCAATAGATTTTTCAAGTTCTCACCAAAAACTTTGATTGCTGCTTCATCTGCTCGTCTCTTTTTGTCTGCTCTAATTTCTCTCTCAATTGATGGCAAAAGTAGTCTATCTAATCAATCTTCTATCGCTTCGATGAGATAGCAAGATGAAGTATTCGCATTATTTGGCAAAAAATAATTGTTTGCAAAAGATCTGATTTTTTCATCAGACATTTTTAATTTTACATTTAGTTGTTTTTCATTTTCAGCTCTATCAATGGCCAAATATGCATACGATGGCACATAGGTGATTTGTTTCGAATATTCTTTGTAAATTTTATATGTTCAATTTTCTTCAAAAGTCTTGGTTGGCTTCGTCGTGACGATAGAATTAATTTCTTCATGAGATTTAATTTTCTCTCTCAAATTAGCATGATCAGAGACATCTTCAGCGATAATATCTTTGGCTCACTGAATAGCTTCTGCTACATTTTTCACTGAAGTTTTTACATCTCATGTATCTTTTACAAATTCTTTTGCTTTCGCTTCAAACTCCTCTTTGGTCAATGTAGCTTTTGCCAAAATTTCAGCAAGTGGCTGTAATCATTTTGCTTTTGCTATAGTCGCTTTTGTGTTTTTCTTTTCTTTGAATGGCCTATATAAATCTTCTACCCTCGCCAAAGTATCAGCATCCAAAATTTCTTGTTTTAATTCTGGAGTCAGGAGTCATTTTTCATCAATCAGGCGGACTACAACTTCTTTCCTTGCTTCCAAATTTTTGGTATATGTATACAAATCATTGAAATCACGAAGTTGCTCATCTGTAGCTCATTTTGTCAGCTCTTTACGATAACGAGCGATAAAAGGGACTGTATTTCATTCATCCAAAAGCTGGATAATATTTGAAATCACTCAAGTCTCCATTCATGTCTTGATTTGAATTTTCTGAATTAAATTTGTCATAATTTTCATAAAATTTTAAAACAGATATACTTATAATATTTTAATATCATTTTTCAAATAGGAAAAAATATTTAAAAAAATATTATTTTTTTCATTTTTGCTTGACTTTTTACTGTAAAATTATTAATATTAATAACACAGTCAACTGAGTACTAATATAATAAAAAACAAAAAATGACTATAAGTGATTTAATGAAAAAGGGTGACTCCTTCGAATTTCTCCCAGGGATTCACAGTAGAGTTCTGCATGTAAAAAAAGGCGCCGACACAGTATCACATCAAATCAATGAAGTCGGTGAGTTATTTGCTCATCGATTTAAATTGTATTACGATGCAAACAAAGAAAGATTTGTCGCTTCAATCGCAACCAATTCAAAGCCAAAAAAATTTTTTGGTTCGAACATTGACTTGGTATTGTCCACTGTCAGAACTTGGGAAAAACGACAAGGAAATTAACTCATAAAGCTTATAAAGAGTCCGTAATTTACGGCTCTTTTTTTAATTACAAAAAAAATTGCCCCGACGCGGAGTCGAATTTACCCCGTTATTCGGGGCCGCGATTTCTATCCTACAACTTTATAGACTTTCAAATTTAAAAAAAATTGCCCCGACGCGGAGTCGAACCGCGATTGCAGTCTTCGCAGGACTACGTCCTATCCATTGAACGACCGGGACAAATTTCATGATAACAATGACATATCATAATAAAATATTTTAAAATCGCAAGTAATATTTTGATAAAAAACTCAAAAAAAATTTGCATTATTCTTTTTTCTGATTATAATAATATCTAGTCAACAGTCAGTAGTCGGCAGACGACTGCAGACAGACGACCGACGACTGACGACCTTTATCTATTAATAAAAAACAAAAAATGACAGAAACAACAAACACAAGCAACGAAAATGTTGTACAAAAACACAATCAAATGGTTCAATTCGTAAAAAACACAATTTCTACAATTGAGACAGATTTGAAAAGAATGAAATTAGTTTTGAATAAATTATCAAATTTTGATCCAAATGATCCAGCTTCTTTAGATGACAAAGAAGTTTCAGAAGCTATTGGTACACAAGAACTCAAAACTTATACAGAAGAAAATGTACAAGTGGTTGAATGAAAATTCGATTGATATTTCATGGTCGGAGCTGATCAAAAGAAATATCCAGTCCCATTGAATTATTCAAGTAAGACAAAATTAGTTCCATGAGATATCTTGAAATTAAAAATCTTGGATAATGGACAATTCGTATATAAATTGATTAACCCAGTAGAAAGGAAGCATATCAGAGCCACATTGAGCAAAACTGATGATAATAAATTCACAGCTGTGACAGACGATGGACAGACATTCTTTTTGAATCAGGCTGCTGTCACATTCTTCAAATGAAGACCTGGAGATGAATTATATATTTTAACAAATGAAAAAGACAATTGAGGTTTTGCAGCTATCGAAGCAGTAATTAAGAAATAAGGATTTTATTTCAGATAGAGAAAAAGCACTCATCCATTAAATAAATTGAGTGCTTTTTTATTTTCCGAGATTTATACTACTCTGCTACTTTTCTTATATCATCTATACAAAGCTGAATCTCTTTTATCTTTACAAGTGTTTTTGCATTATCCAACATCGGTTTTAATTCCCTAAGAAAGTCCAATCTTTTATCCTTGTATATATCTTCATAACCCTTTTTATTCCGCATTTTATTCAAGACTTCTTGTAAAAAATTTCTATCAATGGATCAATCATCACTTCAAAACAAATTAATTCGAGACTTTTCTCATAATTTTAAATATCGGATATTTTTTATTTTGTCCAGTATCTGCTTTTCTCTATTTGGAATGGATGATTCCAGTAATAAATCAGCATTTTCTTTCGTCATTGAGAAAAGCGAAATAATAAAATCACTATCATCCACATCCAAAAAAGAATCTATCGTATGTTCCCATTTTTCCTCGTTCAACACTTGCTTTTTTAATTGTTCAAATCCTCAAAAGTATTTTTTGACCATATTTTTTATTTTTTTAGATTTTATTTTATCAAAATCAATTGTTTCAACTATCATACTACCTTTTCTCAGTTCTTTGGCTCTCTCCTTTGCTTCATTAGAAAAAATTTCATTTTCTTCATCCTGTTTTTCTTTTGTAAGTCATTTTATCTGCCGAACTACATCTTCATCTTCCGAATATGCTCAAATCATCTCTCATATTTGTTCTTCATAGATATTTTTTTTTGAAAGTTTTCATTTCTTTGGATTGATAAATATAGATTTTCAAAAATCAATTACATAAAGCTTTCCATCATCTCAAAAAATTATATTTTTTTCATGTAAATCTCTATGATAAAATCAATTTTCATGTATTTTTTTAATAAATTTTCGTAATGCTAATCTATACTTTTCTCATTCTTTACTTCAAAATATTTTGATTTTACCTCTTTCTTTATAAAAAGCTTCATCGGCTTTTTTGCTATCATATTCATACCATTCCAAAAATATATGATCTACATCAGAATCAGATTTGGCAGATTTTATCCTATTCCTCAAATTATTTGCCTGTTGCTGTGCTACATTTTTTTCCATTTCACTTTTTCATGTCGCACTTGCTTCAATTTGCTTAGCTTTTGCTTCGATAATTCATTCAGCAATCTTATGATAAAGTGTTTTTCATTTTATGAAATCCATGATAATGTAATTATCTCATTTATGAGAAAACATTCACCATAATCTTGGAATTTGAACAGGCTCTCATTCTTGTACTAATTTTCAAATTCTTTCATGTAACGAATATTCGTTATCAGGATTATTATCAAATCTCTTCTTTGCTACCAAAAGTTCCTTTTGCTCTCAATTATCATCCAAAACAGTAATTACAAAAATTTCTCATTCAGATCAAGAAGCATATATTTCATTTTTGTCTGATGTGTTAATTTTGTCTATAAGCACTTTCATTTGGTCTTCAAAAATTTTAGGATCCTTCAGTCTCATATTAAAGTTCACATAAATTGCATTTTGTACATTCTGATTCAATTCTTGTCTTGAATTATTACTTTCAGACTCTATTTTTCTTTTATCTCATTCCATATTATATACTATAACAAATTAAATATTATAATTATACTCAAAAAACAATAAACAAGCTAAATTTTATACAGCTTTTTTAAAAAAATGACTTGACTTATAATACAAAATACATATAATTAAAATTCAAAAAACAAAAAAAATGTTGAATTTTGAGATTTCAAAAATCGCTGTTGGCAATCCGAACTCAGCAGAGTTCAACTTTGCGATTAAAAATCAGCAGCAAACAATAGCTCTTGCCAAGTACCTAAAAAGTATTGGCATCAAAGGACATGATTATGAAGGGCTTGAGGATGAAGTTATTTCTGCAAACATATGTATTTGGGCAGACGACATATTCATCGAGCAACTCATAAAAGAGTTAAGCAAGTGAAATTCACTTGCTTTATTTTTATTTGAAAAATTTTTGTAAAACAATATTAAAGTATCTGTTTATATCAAAAAATATTTTCATGAACAAAGCAAATGAGCATAGCAAAGAACTATTGGAAAAATATTTGAGAGAATCTACCACAAATCCCGAAAAAAATAGATTTTTCATATTAGTATGACCTCACGGAATTTGAAAATCCGATATCGCAATACAATTATCAAAAATCATTTTATGAGATTTTTTTTATAATGATTTTTTGCATATCAGAGATTTTTCAGGACAATTATGAAAGGAACATGAACTAAAGGTCGAATATAAAGAGGATAATAAAACCAGTAAAGAATTATTTGATACATATTGATACAAAGACTTATGAACCAGAGAAATCAACGAATGGCTATCGCTATCTCCTGCCGGTACAAAAAAAATATTATTGCTGGAAAATATAGAAAGGATGAACAAAGCCGCCATAAATGCTTTTTTGAAAACATGTGAAGAGTTGCTACCAAATTGTATCATTTTAGCCACAAGTAGCAATAAATCCAGAATTTTGGATACAATCCTCTCCAGATCTATAATAATTCCATTTTTTGAATATACAGAAGATGAGCTTTTGAAATATTGTGATGAAAAATGATATTTTGCTTGAGATAATAATTTAAAAGAATTAGTTTGTTTGATGAGCCAATGAAAAATGTGAACATTAGATTTATTTCACGAAAAGTTATCTGACAACGAAGAATTAAAAGATAAGTTCACAAGCATAATTCAGACATTACAAAATTCTACCATTTGAGTAAAATACCAAGCACTGCTTGATATAAACACTGCATGATTTACTGAACAATTTTTGGATTGATTAATTGCATATTACATCCAAAAAAATCAATTCGATTTGGCACAAAATTGGTTGAATGTTAGGAAAATCATTTGAACAAACGTAAGGAACGAAAACTTGCTATTTTCTGGATTAATCTAATCTTGACTTACAACAAATAATGTTTAACATTATGATTCATAAACAAAAATAATCAATTATGGTCAAATTTGTTGTTATATTTTTAGTCGTGATAACATTAGCTGTAATTTATTGCTCATTGTATGCTTTAATATATGGGAAACACAAATGGATTTTAGCTATTGTTAGTACAACATGTACTGTCGTTTTAGTCCTATTCATTCTACACCTATTGGGAATTACTAACTATATAACTATATATTTAGGAAAACCCAAATGGGTAATGCTAAGTATGATAATATGGATATTTACCATAGCTATTATTCTAGACAAAGTGGAAGAAAGACAAGAAGATGAAAGACAAAAAAAGGCTTGATTATCAAGCCTTTTTCATATTTAAAGAAATATCTCATTTTGAAAAAAAGGACCTCGAGGTTTCAATTGAAACAAAATACCAGGGTGTAATTCCTTATAGCGAGAATCAAACCTTCTCATAAACTTGCTTAATTTTTTTCTCTGAAATTTCGCTAACTATATTTTTGCTTTTAGCTAACATGTCTGAAATTTCTTGGTCAGGAATTTCTCTGTACTTTTCTTGAATTGGATTCAAAAATGCCATCAATTTTTCGTACAAATAATCCTTAGCATCTTTGTAGCTGAGTCATCCTGCTAAATATCTAGCTCTCAAAGCGCTATCTTCCTCTGGAGTAAGGAATAATTTACACAGATTGTAAATATTACATTCATCTGGATTCTTTGATTCCTCCACCGTCTGAGATCATGTAGGAATCCTTTTTACTTTTTTCAAAACTGTCTCTGTATCATCGAGCAATCAAATACCATTATTATATGATTTTGACATTTTTCTACCATCAAGTCATAAAATCAATGAATTATTGGCATCCATAATTGGCTCTGGGACTTTGAATGTTTCACCGAATTTATTATTAAATTTTTCAGCAATATCTCTAGCAAATTCTACATGCTGTTTCTGATCTTTTCCACAAGGTACGAAATCTGCATCATAAAGCAAAATATCAGCTGCCATCAATATTGGATAACAAAATGTTCAAACCATAATTTCTTTTGAATTTCATTTATCTACTGCTTCTTTGTATGAATGCATTCTCTCCATAAATCACATATGTGTAATACAAGAAAGTACCCGATTTAATTGTGCATGTCATGGAATATCTGCTGGATTGTACATTACAAATCTCTCTGGATCTGCTCCACAAGCCAGGTATGTTTTCAAAATTGTGTATGAATTTGATTTCATTGCTTTAGGGTCATGGACTTGTGTAAATCCATGCATATTTGCTAAGAATAGGAAAAAATCTGAATCTGGATTTTCTTTGGCAAGTCTGAGCATATATTGTATTGATCAAAAATAATTTCCAATATGCAAAGAATATCAAGTAGGTTTTAATCAAGTCAAAAATCTCATTTTTTATTTTTTTGATATAAACTATTTTGCTTATACTGATTTTCAAGGCTTTTTGCAAGATTAATTGAAAAAATAAGTCATTTCGAATCAAAGATGAGAAATCCATAAATGTTAAATGGATTTCTCCTCGTTCCTCGTCGAAATGACATATTTTAATTATTCATTAATTCAATCATGCTTTCACAAGTCCAAGAAACAATGGATGTGGTCTATTTAGTCTTGATTTAAATTCTGGATGGGCTTGTGTAGCTACAAAATATTTGTGTTCTGGCAACTCAATAAATTCAACCAGACTTCCATCTGGAGATTTTCCAGAAAATACAAGTCAATTTTCGGATAATATTTCATGGAAATTTGGATTTACTTCAAATCTATGTCTATGTCTCTCTTTCACTAAATTTTTGGCTAAATCAATTTGGTTGAATTCTTTATATAGATGCCAAACTTTGGTATCAGGAGTCAAAATAGCATCATAGGAACCCAAACGCATCGTTCATCATTTATTTGTAATTTGCTTTTGGCTTTCCATAATATCTACTACATTAAATTCATTGTCTGGAGTAAATTCTCCACTATTTGCTTTTGGAAGTTGGCATACAGATCTAGCAAAAGCGATAGTAGCGACTTGCAATCACAAGCACAATCATAAATATGGAATATTTTTTTCTCTACAGAAATTCGCTAAATTTATCATTCATTCGACTCCTCTATCTCAAAATCATCATGGAACAACGATTCAAACGATATTTTTCTGGTTACATAAATTTCTCAAATCATCTTCTCGTCATTCTGATTCATAATTTTCAGTATCAATTCGTTCAAGATTTATCTTTGTATCATAATATGCTCAAGCATGCTTCAAAGCCTCAACGACACTGATGTATGAGTCGTCCAAATGTGTATATTTTCATGCCAATCCTATTGTAAGTTCTCTATTCGGATTCTGAAGTTTGTAAAGTAAGTTTTTTCGCTCTGTGAGGTCTGATTTTTTGTCTTCATTAAATAATCTTTTTATGATTAAACCATCCAATCATTGATTTTGAAATGAAATTGGAAGTTCATAAATATTTTGATCCAAATTTTCGATTATTGAATCTTCTGACATATCACAAAACATTGATAACTTTTTCTTTAATCAATCTTGTAATGGACGATTTGTCCTACAAATCAATATATCAGCTTGAATTCCGAGTTCTCTAAGTTTTATGATAGAATGCTGGATTGCTTTTGTTTTCATCTCTCCAGAAGTCGTGACTGTGACAATCGGTGCTACATGGACAAAAAGCACGTTTTCTTTCCCAAGTTCATATCTGAGTTGCCTCATACTCTCTATGAAATGTGGTCATTCAATATCTCAGACTGTACCACCAATTTCAATGATTGCCACATCACTTCAATTTGCTATTTTTTGAATTCTACGCTTTACTTCGTTTGTGACATGAAGAATTACTTGGACAGTTTTTCATAGGTAGTCTCACCTTCTCTCTCTTTTCATGACAGATAGGTAAATTTGCCCCGTTGTAGTACTGGAAAATCTCGTCAATTCCTCATCAATAAATCTCTCATAATGTCCTAAATCCAGATCTGTCTCAAATCAATCATTTGTGACAAAAGTCTCTCCATGTTCGTATGGAGACATCGTCCCTGCATCGATTTGCAGATAAGGATCCATTTTTCCCATTGTCACTTTGTATCAAGCAGACTTTAACAATCTTCCAATTGAAGCCGCTGTAATTCATTTACCTAAACCAGAAATTACTCATCAAGTCACGAAGATTAGTTTCATTGATATTTTTTAGGTGGTAAAATAATTATATACTCATGATTAATGAATTTTCAACACAAAATTTTATTAAATTTTTCTATTGACTTATATTATTTGATAGATATATTCTCATAGTAAAAGCAAACAAAAAACATCAGCCATATGAGAGAAAAACACATCAGGAAATGCCCCTGCAAAGAGAAAAGACAGAATTCTCTTTCTGAAAAAATGAACGAATTAATGTACCGTTTCGGCAAAGATCCAAATGGCACTTTAATTGGATTAGAAATTAGCGATATAATACTACTACTGGGCCAAAAAGGAAAGATTTCGGAAAAAGACTACGAACTCGTATTCGATACTTTTCTTAGCCGAGCTAGTGTTCGCACCCTTATCAAATTTGCTGAGAAATACGGCAATGAAGATAAAAGAGACAAAGTCCTGAATACTATTTTTTCTAGGAAAAGCTATGAAGACGGAAGACTTGTCTATCTAAACGCAAAGAAGAGGGAAAACAAGCTCAGAGGGATTAAGATGATGAAAGATGCATCGTACAATTCATTCATCTACATCCTGCACAAAGCCATCCAACATCACGACCTTTTGATGCAAGGAGAATTGGATGGAACAGTGAAAAATGAAGTCATAGATTGCCGCAAAAAATGGCAGACAATATACGGCTTCGAAAGGGAAATCGGTTCTGATTACCAGGATTCAAAGTATAGAGTTGAAATACTCAAGAAGCTTTTGGATCCTGATATAAAAAGTATCCAACTGAACTAACTCAAGGAGCTAAAATGCTCCTTTTTTTTTAATCAAATTTCATATTGAAATATCTCTCACCTTGATTATATAGGTATATTATGTATAAAAATTTATATATTTACTTATATTCTACAAAAAAATGAAAAGAAAAAATCTTGTTCTAATCTTTGCTTTATTTGCATTAAGCTCAATAGTTCCAAACTATATTTTTGCCGATAGTGGCGATAATGAATCTACTTGAACCATATTGACGGTATCAACAAATAACAATACCTGAGATACTATTCAAGAGCCTCAAATTTTGATTGATACAGGGACAAAAACTATTTATGTATCTGGATATGTAGATACTTGAACTTCAAGCACATGAGCAAATAATACTTGAGATACTGCTACTTGAAGCATAAATACATGAAGCACAGAAACTTGAACACTGACTCCTCTGACTTGAAGCAATCTGACTTTTGAAGAAGAGTTTGCTTTGGCTCTGTCATGGATGTATAATAATTGACTGACAATGTACAATAATTCTGGTGATTATAGAATGTATGATTTGTTGACTCGTGAAGAGGCTGCAAAAATTATATGACAAGCATATAATGTATTTGGTTTAGATACTGGAGTAGTAAAAAATAATTCTTGTACTTTTGATGATGCAAATTTATTTAATCCTACTCTATCAGTGCATATTGCTAATGTGTGTCAATGGTGATTATTCCAAGGTTCAAATTGAAAATATTTGCCAAGAGAAAATCTCACAAAAGCTCAAGCGATGGCTGTATTAATTAGGATGATTGAATGAAAAATGTCTTATGAATTGCAAACTCCTTGGCGAGAACAATATTATAACAAATGAAAAATGATTGGGTTGACCAATATAGAAAATATAAATGAATTTGATCACGATTTGGCGAGATATGAAATTGCTCTTATGGTTTATAGGATGAGGACAATCATGGAAAATAATCAAATGAAGACATTAGCATTAAATGCTATGGCATGAATTGAAAATAGCAAAACTTGAGTTATCGATTCACAGACTGTAATTGACAATCTATGAACATTAGTTTGATGAATAGATCCTTCTACCGATCCTGAATTAGCTGAAGCTATTTACTGGATGTACGATAATTGATTAACTATATACAAGACAGTTGCTGACTTCAAACCATTTGATGTATTTACCAGAGAATGATGAGCAAAAATATTTGATAAATTCTCTGATATGTTAGGATTGTGAACGAGCAATGATTATCTACCAAATGAATGTAATTTCTCAGACATATCACAATTATCTGAAGAATCACAAAATCATATAGTAAATGTTTGTAAAAAATGATTAATCAAATGATCAAATTGAAAATTCAATCCATATGAAAATATGAATAAATCAACATTCATTGTGGCTTTGATTAGGATGTTTGAATGAAAAACATTGGATGAAACTACTACTCCACGATGGAAAAATTATTTTGAAAAAGCAGAAGAATTGTGACTTGTGACAGCAGCTGATACTACTACATTTGATACACCGATTAGCAGATATGAAGTCGCCTTATTTTTGTACAAGTTTAATATAAGATACAAAATGTTAAATAATTTGAATAATAATAGGATTTCAGATCAAGTAATTAGTACAGTCTCTGGATCCGTATTAGAAAATTGAAAAGTAGCTAATATTTATATTAATACCTCTCTTTTGAAACAATGAGCATTGGATTTGTGATATATAGAGATAATGTGAAATAGATACAAAATCGTAAAATCAAAAGAAACATCTTATTATTCAAATGGATTTGTACGATACTGAGATATGTTTGATATAGCAACGGACGAAAAAATTGGAACAATAAACTTCATGGTAATGAACAATTATGTAATAGAATGAAAATTAAGATTTACAGACAAGACATATGAAATTTCATGAGTTGAATGAACAAGTGCATATTATAAAATAACACAAATTTAAAAATAGCTAATAGCCAATAGCTAATGGCTGATAGCATTCATATTCGCTATTAGCTATATGCTATGTGCTATCAGCTGAAAATTTTACAATGTAAAATTTTCCTATGGAGATTAAGAAGATTAATATAGATACTATACAGCTTGAGGACGAAAGTTTTAGACCTGATACTTTTGAAAATTTTATTGGTCAAGAGCATATCAAATCTGTTTTGCACACTGCTATGGAAAGTGCTGAGACAAGGAATAGTACAATGTGACATATTTTATTTTCTGGTCCAAGTGGATTTTGAAAAACTACTATGGCACACATTATTTCCAAACATAATCATGTTTCTATGAAAGCTGTGACTGGTTATGCAATCACAAAACCTGCTGAGATAGTTAGTATTTTGAATAATTTGGATGAATGAGATATTTTGTTTATCGATGAAATTCATAGGCTCAGACCAAATGTGGAAGAAGTTTTATACATAGCTATGGAAGATTTTGTGATTGATATGGTAATGCCAGAATGATGAAATGTCAGAATACCTATCAATAAGTTTACTTTAATTGGAGCAACAACTAAACCAGAAGCCTTGAGTAAGCCTATGAAAAATAGATTTGTTTACGATTTCCATTTCATGGATTACAATATTGATGAAAAAAAGCAAATTTTGAAAAAATATTTAGAAAAATATTGAGTGCCTGTAAAAGATGAACTATTAGATGAAATACAGAAAAAAGTAGATTCGGTACCAAGAGAAATTCATAATTTGTGCATCAAAATCAGAGATTTCTTTGTCACAAAGTATAATGGTAAAAAAGAATTTACACAAGAGATGCGGAAAGACTTTTTGAGACACAGCAAAATTTCTGATGGATGAATGACTCCTCTTCACGAAAAATATTTGAATATATTGAGGGAAGCTAATAGACCATTAGGTTTGAAATCTATTGCAATACAGCTCTGAATGACTGAAAAATGAGTAGAAGAAGATATAGAGCCATTGCTTTTGAAAATGTGAAAAATAGACAAAACAACTCAAGGTAGAATTTTGACAGATTGATATTGATACTGACTTTTTAGTTAATTTTTAAATTATAATAGCAAACATGCTTTTAATACCAAAATTTATTATATTAAAAACCGTATTTCCATTTCTTGCTTTTCTCGTTGCTTGGGAAGTAGTATGGAAAATAATAGCGATGTACAAAGCCGGACAACAAAAGGAGCTTTGATGGTTTATTTGCATATTTATATTTAATACATTTGGACTATTACCTATCATATACTTGTTGGTTGATAGCATGAAAAAAGATAATATTGAAAAAAATAATATTGAAAAAGATAATATTGAATTATCAAAAGAAAATAATAATGTCTCTACTGAGACAACACAACCAAAAAAGGCATTGAAAGGAGGTGTAAAAAAATGAGAAAATGTAATGTCAGAAAAAAAGCAGAAAGGAATGCTAAGCGCTTCCTCAAAAACAAAACAAAAAAGCACACAAAAAGAGGTAAAAAAGTAAAAAAAACATGAAAAAAGTAGTCGGGTATCTATGACCAAGCCATCTAATGAATTTCAAAAGATGGCTTTTTTTGAATATTGTTTTATAAATATTTCTAAATACACTTGATTTTTTGTGTGCCTTTTGTAAATATTACCGTTGTATTGTCCGACATGGTGTTGGACATAGTAATAACTAAATCTATTTATATGCAAAAATTAAGTATTGTAGGGGCTGTACGAGTCCCTGAAGACATTCCAAATCTGGTTCAAAATCAAGGAGATGCCGAGTTAATTATGACTCCAAACTATGAATTTCATAGAAATGAAAAAGGTTACACCACTAGAGCACTACTGAATGTAGATGGTACGAAGTATTTTATTACCCAAAACACGAAAGACCAATCTCTATCAATAGGCTATCTTGAAAAAGAACCAGACAAAAAAACTCGCAGAAAAATTAAAAAAATCGTTGATGCTAAGTTTTTTTGAGACAATAGACCATAGGCTTCCTATGGTCATTTTTTTATTTTTAACGCATAACTACTGAGAAAACTCAATTTACTTGCTTTTGCTGTTTATTTGTATAAAATGAAAGTTAGTTAATTTTTTTGTAATTTTGATTTATTACATAATTTATAAATGGATATAGGAAGTTTTTTGTATCAAAAAAAAGAGAAAAAAGCAAAAAATATTCGGTTAATAGTAACCACGATCATAATACTATCCTTTTTGATTGGGATTATCCTATTGAATAGGACAGATACTAGACAAAACTTTGACTATTTTATTTGAGAAAAAATTTCTACTGAGTGAAAGATTTTTTATGATAATAATTACCCTACCAACACACACAAACTAGTAAATGAAAAGGAATCTTTCTGATTAAAAGATAATAAAATCAATTTGAATAATTTTTTGGATACAGATGTAATAATTGATGGTAATATAAATGAAATTACACAAAAATATCCAATACTTACCATATCAAAGCTAAAAATTCCTTCTTATAAATTATCTATATCAGATAACAAATATTTTTACACAAAAGATTTAATTTCGTTTGATTTTGAAAAAGATATTGATGTTTATTCGAATAAAATTGGTGGACAAATAATAATATATTATAAAGAAGAACCTATGTTGTATGTAGATACATTTATTTGTAGCAATGTGACAGAAATACAAAATTGTGAAAAAATGAAAATGAATTATATCTTAGATTTATCAGAGACATTTGTATCTACACTATGATATACTTTTTACAAAAACAATGAAAATTCTTGGGTCGCATTTAACGATGATAATATTTGATACATTTTTAAGGCAAATAGTGATGATGATTTATTAAATTTATCTCATTTTATATATATCGTAGATTCCAAGTTTTTATCTGTAAATAAAGATGATTTGATATTATCTGGATGCTCCAATGAGAATATAAAAATGGAAAAAATTTCGGAAATAACGAAATGAATATTAGATGATAATTTAATTAAGGTCTCTGTTTATTGAACCGATGTACAAAAAAATAAAATAATATGTAAATTAAATATCGATATATTTGATGATTGGAATATAATAAATTCTTCTATTTCGCTCTCTGATTAAAAAAAATGTGAATCGAATATTGATTCACACTTCTCGTATTATTTTGCTTTGTAATAATTAGCTTACTTCTATTATTTTTATATTTTTCCTATCATTTCAGAGTCTCATTTTTACCTCGTCTCCAGCCTTGTGTCACTTAATTGCTAATCATACTGGTGAATCTAAAGATATCAAAAGATCATCTTTTGTCCCATCATTTATTTTTACCTCTCAAGTACCTACTATAGTACATGTATACAAATCTTTGTCTCACTGTATTTCCAAAAGGACTTTTGATCCGTATCATATTGTACCTTTTCATGAAGTTTTTTCTTCTTCGATAATTTCAGCATTTGCAAGTAATTTTTCTAATTCTGCAATCTTTGAATTAACAAAATCCTTGTCTTCCATGGCTGACTTATACTCAAAGTTTTCTGACAAGTCTCATTGAGCTTTAGCTTCTGCTAATTTCTCCAAAATGTCTGGAAGTTTTTCTTCACGAAGTTCTTTTAGTTCCGCTACTAGCTTATCATATCACTCTCTGGTTATATAATTTTTTTTAGAATCTTTCATTTTGTAATAAATAAATTATTGTATAAAATTATTTAGATAATGCTCTCGATTTGAAATTATCAAAAGCATGATTTACCAAATCTGACAATATTTCAAAACCTTTACGAGAATAATCTAATGCATTTCCATCATATTCAAATTTAAAATCTCAATCGTATCAATTTGATACTTTCGATACTGAAATTCTGATTGTGACATCTACATTTTCTCATTTTGCATAAATCTTTTTTAGTGTAGAAGACATCTTCTGATTTAAGTTTTTTTCCACAATTGATTTCAAATCTTCTGTCATAACTTCAGTCAAACCATTTAGATTGTAGATTACATTTGGTTTTTGCATATTGAAATATTTATGTTATAAAAAGTGTAATACACTCACTTTTAGGATAAAGAAAATGATAGAAAAATCAATACGAATAATTTACAATAAATCCATAAAATCTTTTTTTACATCATTTTTTTTCTTTTTCTCATGTAATGTATTATATCACTTCCTATATACTTCTCTTAGATCTGTATAATATATCAAATTTAATATTTCAGAAATAGTAGCCCATTTATAGACTCACAAATATCATTCAACTGGCTTAATATCAACTAAATCTTGTGCTCAATCATATTTCATAAGGAAATATGTAATTTCTTTATCAAATTTTCAATTTTTGTCCTCCAATCACAAAATTTTAGCTGTTCAAAGATTTTGAACAACGCTCAAAAGATTGATAGGAATTCATGTTTCTTCTGACACTTCTCTCAAAGCTGCCCTTTCATAATTTTCTCAATCTTGTAACTTTCATTTTGGAGCTACTCGTTCTACTTTTCAAGACACTGCATGCCTTTTTATTACTAGAAATCTTGGCTCTCAAGCTTCATCATAGTAATAAATAATTCATCAAGCACTCTTTACCAATTTCATGGAAAATTTTTATAGAATAAAAATTTTTTAGCGGATAGCTTATAGCTCATAGCCAATAGCATATGGATTTTCCGCTATCTGCTATCAGTCATTAGCTATTATCCTTTTCAGTTCACATAATCCAATTTACAATTTTTAACAACGATCTTGCCACAGAATTCTCTTCTTGTTTCCAATTTTTTATCTCGTTTTCTATCTTTGTCGCTGATTTTGCTACTTCTCTAACAATATCTGGTGAACGTTTTCCAAATCTTTCACTATTAAACAATCTCTCTCTAAGCTCTGCTTCTCATGGCTGTTCTATATCATTTTTTAGCTCTTGTTTTCATATTTCAAAAAATTTATTTAATTCTTCTTTTGTCTTATCATCTGAATCTTGTAACTCCAATCATTCTTGCATATCTAAATTCAAATTATCAAGTGTTGAATCAATTGCCGAATCTTTTAAGTCTTCAGCCTTTCTCCTTATTTCTTCTTTTACTTGTATTTCATCAACATGTTTTTTTCATTCAAGAAAATTTTTAATTGATTCCCATTTCTCTTTAAACCAATTGGTATTCTTTTTTTCAATATTATTTCACTGATTTTCTTTATTTTGATTATTCTCGAAATTATTCATTATTAATTATTAATTCTTAATTATTAATTCCCTATCATTTCGACTACTTTATTTAATATTGCTACGTTTCTCTTGTAGTCTACTCTAGTATGTCATACTATACAAACTAATCATTCGTATTCTTCAACAACAATTTTTGCATAAAGACATGAAACTACGACATTTTTGTCTTCGATGAATGTGTAATAAACTTTATTTTTTTTCAACATCTTTGCATCCAAATGTTTTACTATATTTTTTGATTCGATGAGGTCGACAATGTATCTTGTGGTATCATATTCAGATACTAAATCTGCTCTCAGGACATTATTCATACCAAGGTAATAATATTCATCATTTCTCAAAAATCATACTACAACTCCATCTGCTACTGCTCATAGATTCTCAACAAGATATTTCAATCATTTCCTGGCATTTTCCAAATCAATATCTTGTTCTTCTAATTCCGATTCCATATAATTTTCTATGTATGCAGAGAGTCCTGAAACTGTAGGTACCCTACCAGAGCTATTGTACGGCTGATAAACAAATCATGATTTTTCCAGCAAATTCAAATATTTTCTCAGTGTAGAAGGTGCATATTCTACATTTTCCAGAGAATTTAATGATTTGGATCACACAGGATCTCAACTGGAAATATATTGATCTACTACTAGATCCAAAAGTGCCAATAATTTATCGTCTTTTTTCATTTAATTTCGCTGAAAAATAAATGAGACACAGTATCATTGCTTTTAATATATTGATTATTTCAAAAAAAACAAGAAAATTTAAAAAAAGTTATTAGCAAAGAAATCTAATAACCAATATATCATATATTTCACTTTTTATTTATCTATTCCAACAAGTTCTTTATTCCACATAATTTGATCAATTGAAAGTCTGACTGGTGTCGCATTACAAAATTCGTCTATTGTAAGCAAAAGAAATCATTTTATTCATTGCATAATACTCATGAAAGTATAGTTATTTTCTACTATTGTATGCTTTAGTCTCTGCTCTCATACTATATCTAATCATTTATTTGATAAATAATATCTCAAATCATGTGCTCAAATATCAATATCTTCAATTGATTCACAGTATAAGTCATCAATTTGCTTTGTATTTTTTTGATCCAAAAAAGATAAATAATCATCCAAAACTTCTATATTTTTCAAAATATTATTTAATTTGTAGTAATGAAAATACTGCAAAGATTTTTCGATCTCTTCTTTTAGATATCAGGCAATATCTAGAGAATGAATATTTTCAAGTATTTGGGATTTAATTATTTCTTTTTTTCACATGATGTATTGCAATTAAAGTTTAAATAAATTGATTTCTGTATTTTTTTTGAGGTAGTTCAAAAGATGTATATCGTGTGTAAATAACAGTACTGTCTTTCATTCCTTATTTAATCTCATCAATACATCAGCAACCTTTTGTGTATTATCTCGGTCCAAATTTCCAGTAGGCTCATCAGCTATAATCAATTCTGGATCATGAATTATTGCTCTGGCAATATTTACAAATTGTTTTTCTCCACCACTCAATTTCTTTACTGGTCTATCCTCGAATGGGATTAAATTCAATTCTTTTCTAATCCTATTGTATTTGGCCTCTATAGTAGCTTCTCACATTCAATAAATTTTCAATGGATATATGATATTTTCTTTTACTGTCATATAATCGATTAATTTATAATCTTGGAAAACTAATCATAATTTCCTCCTATATAACTGAACTTCATCATCTGTATAAGTTGAAATATCTTTCATCTTGTAATAAATAGTATCCTTTGCAGACTTGATTTTACGAGTCAAAAATTTTGAAAAAACCGTTTTTCCAGATCCTGATTTTCACATCAAAATCGTAAAATCTCATTTGTACAAAGCAAATGAAAATTTATTGAAAAGCAATTCGGGAGAGTCTCCAAATCACCAAGTCAATTCATCTACATTTATCAATAAATTGTGTTCTTTTTTTGCCATTGGTAAACAATTTACAAAATAAATCATAAAATAATATTACACAAAAAGAAAAAATAAAGCAAAAAAATATAGATATTGAAATGATTTTTATTTGACAAAATTAAATTTTTTTGATGAAATATTGATTATTTTGTTATTTTATACCCAAACACTAAACTTATTTCCCTATTGAAAAAGATGAGAAAAAAGATATTTATAAAATAGTGGTTTTTGCATCACATGTATTTTTATTGAGTTAAAATAACATCATGAATTTGGAACAAGCATTATCAGAACTCAGTTTAGTAAAAGATAAACTACAATTAGAAGAATTTTTCCAAAAATATTTAGGTAAAAAATGACTCTTGAACGAAGAATTCGCTAAAATGAAAGAAGCAAGTATTGAAGAAAAAAAGACTCTTGGGTGAAAATTGTCTGAGATAAAGACTAAATTGACTGAAGAATACAGCAAAAAAGAAAGCGAAATTTCAATAAATGAAATAAATGAACAACTAAAACAAGATATTGTAGATATTTCAGTGACTGGGAAAAAATACAAGTGATGACATTTCAGTTTACTCACAAAGACTAGGAAAGATTTGGAGACAATCGCAGAAAACATGTGATTTACAGTAGATTATGGACATGAAGTGGTGACAAAATATGAAAATTTTGTTTCGGTGAATATCCCACTTTCTCATCCAGCTACAGAGATGCACGATACTATGTATATAAATGAAAAAGATATGACATGAGAGAATTTGATATTGAGGACGCACAATAGTAGTCAGCAAGTCAGAGATATGCTCAAAATGTGAGCACCAATGAAGTTAGTTTGCCCAGGTAAAGATTATAGATTTGATGATATGGACGCTCATCATGATGTCATGTTTCATCAAATGGAATGAATATATATAGACAAAAATGTTAGTATCGCTAACTTCAAAGAATGTATGCTGACATTACTTTCGGCAGTATTAGGAAGAGAAGTGGAATTAAGGTTTAGACCTTGTTATTTCCCATTTGTAGAACCAGGATTTGAGATAGATGCCAGATATGATATAGTAGATGCAAAGACTTGAAAAGCAGAGAAATCAGATCGAATGGAAATTTTGTGAGCTGGAATGATGCATCCAAATGTCTTGAAAGAATGATGAATAGATCCTGAAGTATATACAGGGTTTGCATTTGGAATTGGGATCAGTAGATTAGCCGCTGTGAGATATGGAATCAAAGATATCAGATATTTCACAAACTGAGATTTGAGATTTGTAAAAAGTTTCTAATTTTGTTCCCCTTTAAGAAAGTAGGGGATACCGGCAAAGCCGGAGGGGATTTTTATATTATATATTTTGAAAAAATCCTCCGCCCTTTGGGCACCTCCTTTGAGTAAAGGAGGACATTTATTCTTAATTAATTATTACTATGCACGAACATCATCACCATCATCACGAAAGTACAAAATGAATCTGAACTGCTTTTTTTCTAAATTTATGCTTCGCTATCATTGAATGAATTGGTGGAGTTTGGACAAATAGTATTGCTATAGTTTCAGATGCAATACATGACTTGGGAGATAGCTTGGCTATAGGTCTGGCCTATATTTTTGAAAAAATATCAAAGAAAAAAGCAAATGAAAAGTACACATATTGATATGCTAGATTTTCTATATTAGGAGCACTGATTACTGTTTTGATTTTAATTATCGGAAGTTTTTTCATTTTAAAAAATGCAATAGCAAGGTTTAACAATCCAAGCGAAATAAATTCTGTTTGAATGCTGATTTTAGCTGTGATAGGACTTTTGATAAACTGATTTGCTGCACGAAAAACTGCAAAGTGAGAATGATTGAACGAAAAAGCGATAACATTACACTTATTGGAAGATGTACTTGGACGAGCTGCTGTGTTAGTTTGATCTGTCTTAATCTATTTCTTTCATCGAAATTTCGTTGACCCTCTACTCTCTATATGAATCTGTATATTTATTTTAATCAATGCTTGTAAACTCATGAAATGAGTCGTTGATATATTTTTGGAAAAGACCCCAGAATGAATCACTCATGATGAAGTACTGAAAGAGATTAAAGAATTGGACGGAATTTTGGATATCCATCATATCCATTTGTGGACTTTGGATGGAAATAGAAATTATATCACAATTCATGCTCTAATCGACAAAAAACTATCTGTACCAAAAATAATTGCTTTGAAAAAGGCTATAAAAGATGCTTTGAAAAAGCAAAATATTTCTCACTGTGTGATTGAATTTGAATGGGAAGATGAAAAATGTGAAGAAGGAGATTTCTGTGAATAAAAAAACCTGTCAAATGACAGGCTTTAATGATATATGTATATTTTATTTTTCTTTTTTCACTAATGAATCTACGTATTCTTTTGTGTATGTTTCATCATCAGTAACTTTTCTAATGAAAGCATAAACTGATTCAGGATAGTCTCCACTTAAGAAACGGTCATCATAATACGATCTTGAGAATTCACTACGCATCATATTGGCAATTACTGAAGCTCCACATCACAAATGTCCATTTTTCATACCAGGGAATAATTTAACTTTTTCTGGGAATTGTTTATCAATATCGTCAAAAGAAAAATTACATCCAAGTTTTATAAGCTCATCAACCAATTGATCGTGTTCCATATCTGGATGTTCTGCAATAAATTTAAGACCAGCTACTACGTTTTCTTTTGTAATTTTAACTTCTTCTAGTCATTCTCTACTCTCATCAATTTTTTTCACATATCATTCTTCCCTTTTTCTCCTTTGTTCTTCAGATATTCTATATGCTTCTGCTTGTTTTCTTGATCTTTCTTCATCTTCTGCTTTTGTCATTCACCAGCATTTTATATATGCATCATCCATAGAATTAATATCAACTGAATAAAGCTTTTTTCAATTAAAGTTTATAAAGCAGTTTAAGCCTTCAGCTTTTTTCTTCAATAAAATATTAACCGCATCATCAAATCTAGTTCATGCGCTTAAATTAATTTCTTCAGTATCGGCTTTCATTGTATCAACATCTTGTAAATTTTTCGAGATTTCTGCCTTTTTTGGTCAAGTAATTGAATCAATAATTTCTTCTGTTCTGTTAATTTTCCCCTCATTTGGTCAAGTTGGTAAGTTTTCTTCTGCCATTTTTATTAAATTATAATATAAAATTTGTTATAATAACAACATAATTATATCCAAAAAAAAAAAACTTGTCAAATTTTTGGCCACTTTTTTATCGCGGTCAGAACTGGTGTTTCAGACTTTTTTGAAAAAAGTGCATTTTTTTGAAAAATTTTTTTTGAAAATTTTGTCATTTCGAACGCAGTGAGAAATCCACATAAATGTATACTGGATTTCTCGTCGTTTTACTCCTCGAAATGACACCTTTCTCAGTCATTTCGAACGCTTTCTGTCCCCCTTACGAAGACGAAAGATTCCGATTTATCGGAAGGGGATAAAGGGGGTTTAAATCAACCTCCCCAACCACTCTTCGCGAAGGAGTGGATTTTTCTTTCTTCATATATTTAATTTTATTAAAAAAAACAAATAAAACAAATTTTATTATATTTTATCTCGAATTTGTCTTGACTTTTAATATCAAATTCATACAGTATATGCTGTATACATACCAAATATATTCTTTGCCATTTTATTTTTTTAGAGCCGGCTGAATTTCTTGCCGGCTCTTTTTTTGTTTGATTTTTGTAAACTTTTCATTAAGATTTAGATTGAGATAAGTTATCTGCTTTTCTCTTTATTTTTGTTGGTATAAATAGTTAATTGTAGAAAGGAGTCTTCGTATTTGTGGACTCCTTTTTATCGCTTGATTTTTTAGAATATATAGTTATACTCTTGTTAGACAACAAAATTAATTTTTTCATTTTTATTTAGATTTTTGTTTTTTAATGGGGCTATTATTATAGCTCCATTTTTTTATAAAAATATTTTCAAAAAAAGTATTGCAATTAAAAGAAAATTCCACATATTGTATTTTGTTAAGGAGACTTTCTTCATAATTGTTTTGGTTAGTAATTTATTAGTGGAGGAGCCATTGCATGTCTTTGGCTCTTTTTTTTATTTGTGTCAAATTTTTCAAAAAATCTTGAAATATGTTTTCTAATTTGTAGAAGTGAAGTGAAAGAATTTCTTTCTTCATAATGAGGTTTGAGTGGAGCCACAATTTAGTGGCTCCTTTTTTTTGAAATTTCTTTTAATATGACTCGTAAAATAAACAAAATCAATAACACATACACAATCCAAGCTCAATTTGCATGTAGATAAATTCCAAATTTTGCTGTTGTTCATGAAATTCGATAGATATAGTCAATTAGCCATTTTTCTGGCAATATGAAAATATTTCGTGGTAAGATATTAAACAAAATCGTACTGATAAACCCATAAATCATCACTATTGCTATGATTGGACTCACGAAAAAATTTGCCACAATTCACAAAAGATTTGTTCATCACATGAAAAATAGCATGATTGGTAGTACTCACAATGTCGCTCAGAGTGTTGGTTCAATATAATCTTTTGCACAATTTCTGATAAATTTTTGAAACTTTTCTTTGAAAGATTTTTTTTCTTTTTTCAAAGATTTTTTTATGACTCCTTTTTCAGAGTCTTTTTCGGCTCTCTTTTCTGCAAATTCCTTATTCAATTTATCCACGAAAGCTGAAAAATATACAATTCAAATTATTGCTGAGAAACTGAGCAAAAATCACACATCATATGCCAAAAAATATGGATTCACCAACAACATAATCACAAAAGCGGTTCACATGGCTCTCCGTATATCGATTTCCCTTCATCGAAACAATGCCAAAAGCGACAAGCTTCACATTATCGCCGCTCTAAATACTGAGCTATCAAGCCCACAAATCAAAGAATATACAATTACAGTCAAAAGTATGATAGCATTCCTGGGATAAAATGGAATGAAAAATAATATTGCAGACAGAAAAACCACAATCATCACGATATTTCATCCACTGACTGCAATTATGTGCACCAGTCACGAATCGATGAAAGTTTGATAATCATCACTTGGAATTTGTGATCTATCTCATACGAGCATTCCCAATACCAATCAAGCTTGTGGAGTCTCTCAGTATGCTGAAATTATCATGTCTTGTAAATTTTTTCTGATTTTTTGGATGAACGAAATTTTTGTTTCAGTATCGTCATTTTTCACAGAATTTTGTTCATAAATAGTTCAATAATATCATTTCATCATTTCCCGTTTGGGATAGTTGAATTCATATTGAAAAATTGACTGAAAATCTGGTTTTGTTTTGAAAACTTCAAGCTGTTTCCTCAAATTAAAAATATCTTTTGCTCAAGTATAACCAAACGAGACATATCAGTTTAATCGAATTTCATCTCAGATTTTGTATGATTTTTCAGATTTCAAAAAATATTCACGACCTCATCCATCTTGGAAAATATATTTTTGATAAGAGTAAATATCCGAAATAATTCATGTTCATATGAAATACGATCATTGCGGTCATTCCATATTTTCTGTAATCAATCATGTCGATGTGGAAATAGTCTGGACTTTTTTATCATACCTATAAACTTTGACAAAAATTGAAGACAATGACAGTACAAAAGCGAGAGAAATTATTCATATTTTTTGCCAAATTTTTCATTTTTTCGTAAAAAAAGTCACAATTACCGTTCAAATCAAAAGCAAAAATAAAGCTATCATCGCCAAAAAAAGATTTTCAGTGATAGTGAGTATTATCGTAAATATTGCTAATGAGACAATGAATAGCATATATTTAAATTAGGTAAATAATATGTCGTCCCTTCGGGACTAAATTTTTAAATTTTTATCATCGCTGAGGGTTTCACCCTCAGCTAAAGATATTTAGTCCCTACGGGACTTATTTTTTTCCAATCAAGCCCTGAAAGGGTGTCATCTCATATAGCTAAAGATATTCAGTTCCTCTGGGACTTATTTTATTCCAATCAAGCCCTGAAATGGTGTCATCTCACATAGCTAAAGATATTCGGTTCCTCTGGGACTTATTTTATTCCAATCAAGCCCTGAAAGGGCGTCATCTCACATAGCTAAAGATATTCAGTTCCTCCGGGAGTTATTTTTTTCCAATCAAGCCCTGAAAGGGCGTCATCTCATATAGCTCAGGGCAAGGCCCTGAGCGTTAATAAATAAATTAAATTCAAGCCCCAACGGGGCGACATATCTCATCACTTCAGAATCTTGTTAATTTATATCGCAAATTTTAGCTATCAGCTATCAGCCACCAGCTATCAGCTAACTATATATTTTTGAATTTATACAATTCTACTCCGTTAATCATATCATTCTTTTCATCTTTTTGTCGCTCATTTGATTGGACAATCACCACTTTGTCATCGAGTGAAATATTTCATTTGAATATGATTCTAATCATCTCTTTTCATATTCTTTTTAGATTTTCATAGTCAAAAGATTCTGAAATTTTATATCATTTTACTCACCAAATCATGTTTAAATATCTATATGTTTCATCAGATTTTGTGAATGTAATCACAGGCACTCTCGGAGCCAAGGAAGATAATCTCGCTGAAGTATATCCATTGTCTGTGAAGCAAACAATTGCTTTTATATCCAATTCTTTTGTGATCCTATATGCATTGTAAATTATATAATCTCTGACTATGAAATCATCATCTTGATCAAATCTTTCTTTTGTCGTTTCAGGACATTTTGACTCACACTTTGATAGTAATTCATACACTTGTGTGATGATATCCAATGTATCGTCTTCTTTGATTATTCGTTCAATCACAAAAGAATCTATAGCACAGTCGCAGAATTCTTGGACTGATTTTTCATCTCTAAATGGATATTTGTTTGATTCCAAGCCAGAAATGAATGTGACAGAGACAGGTTTTCATGTAGATTTAATTCTCGTAATTAGCTGTTGCATTGTGAGATTTCTCTCTTCCATATCTTTTGTCAATTTATCAAATACAAATATTATTCCATCAGCTACAGTATTTATAGCATCCAAATTTCTCAATCCTTCTGATGTCTCAATCTTTGCTATGATTTTCATATTTCATTTATTATTTTCATTCAAAAATGATTTTAAAGACAAAACATCATCTGGTGTTTTTACTCCTGAAAGAGCTATCATGTGTATTCAGTGTTCAATTCATCGTAATATATCTTTTTGATCTCTCTCGGTCAAAACTCCAAAATCTATATCATTTTCAGAAAATCTCACTCTATCAAATTGAAAAAGAGTTCATCATTCTATCACTTTACAGTCTACATTATCCTCTGCTTTTATTTCCACGACCTCCAGCAAAATATTACTTTGTTCAAACTTTATCTTTGCTCACACACCCAAATCTGCTAACTTTTCATAGTCTATGAAAATTATTTTATCGTTTTCTTGAGCATACTCAGAATAGTCTACATTTACAATATCTCATTTTTTCAAATTCATATCGAGCAAATTTTTTACTCTGACATCACATCATTTTGTCTCCATCATGATTGTCTTACTATTGTCCAATTTCATGATAGTTTCGATGTATTTTTTATTATTATCATCAAAACCTCCAGACAAACTAATCCTAAAAACATCGACCATATTAATCACCTTTGACAATACTGTCTCTTTTGCCAATGTTGGTCAAACTCAAGCGACGATCTTTGCAAAATTGAAATTTCACATATGAAAATTTTTATGGAATAAATTATTTTAGCTGATAGCCTATAGCCGATAGCTAATAGCTCAATGAAATATAAAACACCTTTGCTATCAGCTATTAGCAATTAGCTATTAGCTAAATCTTATCATAATCAATTAACGTAAATCCTTTTGATATAATACTTTTTACTATATTTTTGTTTTTTACGACTACTTGTGCGTGGCTATTTGTCTGTGTGTGGAGTAATTCTTTTCCAATCATCACATACACATTTCTATCTACATAATGTCTTGGGAAGTAAATTACTACTGAATTACCATTTTTTTCTGTCTGTACATCTATATCCAGTATTGGTAAATCTTCGAATGTCTGTACGTTTATTCTAAGTCCCAATTGATCTTCTATTGATTGGATATTTTGTCATCATTTTCATACAATAGCTCACTTTTCTGATTTCGGTACAAAAAGTTGTACAGTATCTCATGAAACTTTGGAAATAAAACTACATGGCAATATTTCTTTCAAAATATTATCGATGGACAATTTGGCATAATGGTTTAATTTTCATCATTTTTCTTTTGCCTGATTTTGAATTTCTTCTCCAAGTGGCATCACAACAATTTGCTCTCCAAACGAATATATTTCGTATACTATTTGCTTATCAAAAAACGATGAAACTTGGATTACGGGCCTCGCTAAATCATCGGACTCCATTCATTCTGGTACTTTTACAGTCAAATTCAATTGCAAAATTTCTTTGATCTTTCATTTATCTATGAAAATTACTGTATCAATTACCTGTGGTACGATTCACATTTCAATAGTTCCCAAAAATCTCTGGATACTGTCTACAGGTCTGGTGGCATGTATCACTCAAATCAATCAAATTCAAGTCAATCTCATATCCTTGTAAAGCTCGAAATCGCTTGTATTTCTGACCTCATCATATACTGTATAGTCAGGTCTGGAAAGCAAAAGTATATCTCTCACTTCATCATGAGATCCGTATGTGAAACTATATTGTACTACATTTTCTGGTACCATCAAATCACGAGGAGATTCGATAGTTTTTATTATTTTATTTTGATTTTCATACAATTCTACTAATGCTTGTGCAAAAGTCGTTTTTCAGCTTCCAGGAGCTCATGAAACGAGTATTCATTTAGCAGAATTTTTAAACAAATCTAGTACATCCTGTCACAAATCATAATCATCTAATGATAGCTTCTTTATTGGCTTTACTGCCGTAATTTCCAACCCATCTGACAATGGAGGATAGACAATTACAATCCTGTATGGTCATAATTGGATTACCTTGGACATTTGTCTATCTATCTCAAGTATTGCATCGTCTCTTGTCTCTATTTCTTTGAAAATTTCATCAATCAAATTATTTACCATATCTTTTGTCATCACTTCTTTGCTAATCACAGGATTCCATCCATCTGGTCATCAATTCTTTTTCAAAAAAGGATTTCATTCTTTGATGTGAATAGACATCGTGTTGTCATCAAAATATTGGTCCAAAATACTTCAGCATCATTTAATTTCTTGCATTTTGTGTTATTTTGTATGTAAAAATTTGCTTTTTTTTATTTTTTGAATAAAATTAAACAACCTTATATATTGATTTTTAAAAAAAATTCAATAAAAAATCAATATTTGGGAATTTTTAGATTTTTAAGAAAACATAAACAAAATATGATATTTCATGTAGTAGCAATTAGAGAACTATTTGGCAAAAATTATAGTATTGATGTTCTGTTTTTCTGATTGTCTGAAGAAAGAGTTAGAGATGTTTTACGTGAATACAAACTGGTTGCTTTACAACTATACGAATATAAAGAAGAAAAAGTAAAAAATTATTGAAAAATAAAAATATTGATAAACTTTGAGTGACAAGAAATTAGATTACTGTCAAATACTACAGAGATTGAAGGAACAGTATATTGATTAAGTGTCATATGATTTGATATACAAAATATAAATTTCGTTGAAAATTGATTAGAGCAAACAAAGATTGATGAAATACTAAAAACAGCCAAAGCAGATGCTACACAGTGGTTAAACGAAAAAAAAGAAGCTGATGCTCAAAAAAAGAAAAAGGAGGCTGAGCTTTTTGATGAAAAAAAATGGGAAAAGTATCAAATAGAAATTAATAAATTATTGAATAATATACAAAAATTAACAAACGATGCAAAAGATTTTGTAGATAAAGATAAACTTAAAAATCTTTTCAAACAATGACAAGAGCTTTCAAAACTCAAAATGTGAAGAAATTTTGAAAAAATTGCAATAACATTGGAAAAAACTTATAATTTATATGGTGATTTAGAACAAGAATATCTACTTAAGCAAAAAGCTTCTCGCATCCAGGTATCATGATCAAATGTGTCTGATACATATGTTGTTTCAGAAATTCAAAAATTAGAAAAAGCAAAGTGATTGACAAACCTATGATCAACAAATGTAAATGATGTGTTAAATGCCAATTTTTGATGAGTTCTCATGTATCTGAAATTCTTGAAAAAAGATTTAGTTGAGAAATTAAAATCATTTCCAGACAAATTTCCAAAAATATTTGATGATATTCTCTTGTGAATGATCTTACTTGAAACTTTTGCATGATTATATTTTTCACTTTCAAAAGTATTGTATTACAGTGATATGAATGACTATGTCTATGTCATGCTTGTAAATTTTGGAGTATTTTGACTTGTAATATATTGAGCAAATTTTATAAAAAAGAAATCATTAGTATATAATATTGTATTATTGGTTTTGTGGGTGTTTATTTCAATTCTATTGGTTTGGATACTAAAACAAAATTTTATTTTTTAGCTATGTAAGGTGGTATTATTCGTAGCAATATTGTGTATAAGTATGTTTATAGCATATTTCTTTGCTATATGATTGTGGTATTTATGATTAATCCCATTAATTTTGCTGGTATGAATTTTGGTATATAGTGTATGAGATATTTCATTAAAATGAAAAGTAAATAGTTTGGTTACATCTTACTGATTATTTTTGGCATGGATACTAATTATGATATGATTCTTTTTGTCCGCAAAATTTTTTGATGTATCTACCACAAACTCATTATTATTTCTAATAGCATTAAATATTTTATTTTTCATATGATCGTATTTGTTTAAATACGAAGATGGTAAACATGTGTCTCATGTGGGATTTTTGGTTTCGGCAATATCTTTATTGATATATACTTGGATTGTCTTTTGAGCAAAAACAACATTTCAAATATTTTCAAGCATTTGGATATTATATTTTGCACTTATTTGATTTACAATCTTTATATTGTGAATAAAATATGAAATAACTGAAAATTTGAAATATCTGTTTTTTGTACTATCGTGAGGTACTCTTGTGTTGTTTTTATACAAAATTATTCCAAATTTATACGTATTTTTGATAGTATTAGTTGTTTTACTGCAAGTATGATATTCTACCATTTACTATATTTTACAGCATAAACCACCTACATTACAAGAGCAAAAGGAAATTTCAGTTAGGCGTATATTAGCAGGAGAGAGAATTTTAAAAAAGCAAAATGATTGAAAATTCAAGATTTCAGAAAACGTTTACAATTTTGTTTTAAATATACCACAAATTGTCAAATATTGTTTGGAGTGAATAAACACGTTTATTATATTATTGCTGATTTATTTATATTTCAAAAACACATTATCACTAAATTGATCAGTAGAACAAGTCTTTTATTGGGTAATAATGCTTGGATTTATAGTAAATGTTTATACTTTGAAAAAGATTGATTATACTTCAATAGGTCAGAGATTGATTACATTTTTAGTGATAAATTTCGCCATATACATCAGTTTATTCTCTGCATTCAAGTGAGATATAGAGCGTGTCGTATTGCTCGCAATAGTACGAAATCTTTTGTCATCATTCCTCGTGTTTTCGATACACAAAACAAAAGTTTGAACTTATTTGAAAAAAATTGATTATTCCTTTCGGATTTTCACGACATTATTAGCGATGATAGTAAATATAGTTTTGCTATTTAGTACACAGATACCGAGAACTTTCTTGTTCCCTATGATGTTGCTATATGTGTGAATTCAATGATTTTTGATTTATTATGGCATAAAATACATCAAAAAAATACAAGAAGTAAATATCGAAGCATAAAAATATATCAAAAAATTTGCAAATTTTTTACTTTTTGAATATAATTAATGTGTAATTTTACATGTTAATGATTTTGTATGAAAAAATTTACAAAAATATTGCTATCGTTATTGGTATTTACTACTGTATTTTCATTTTCATATGCACAAGAATGAAAATGGACAAATCGATGATCCACACCAATGCAAGTCTTTGAGACTTTTGTAGACAAAACAAATGATGAATGACGCTATAATGTACAAGATACAGCTCTTGATTGAGTGACAGATTTACAATGAATATATCCAAGACAATACAAAATTTCCAATACATTAGATTACATTAGACAAGAAATTGATCCGTATTTACAGCGAGCCGCATATATTGGTCTGGTAGCATCCACAACATGATTAATTATTTGTTGATTTTTGCTTGTTACATGATGAATTTCAAAGTCATCTTGATTTGAGAAAGTAAAATGAAAAATATTTAATGCATTAATTTGAGTATTCTTATTGAGTGGTTTTTATTTAGTTGTCAAACTATTTATCTCAATCATAAATATGTTTTTTTGAGGACAATAATTTAATTTATAACTTAAAACTATGAAAAACATTATAAAAAAAATATTGTTGTTATGTTTGGCTTTTCTACCGATATTTCTGTGATATACAAATGCACAAAGTAGGGTTGCACCGACATTTGAGAAAAATTTTTCAAGTTATTTTACACAATGAAAAACTAATGCTAATTGAGAAGTAGTGGATGTCTATGTGTTTTCTGGCGTATCTGCTGATAAATCTTTAAAAGACAATATAAGGTGTCTTTTTTATCCAAATAGCAATAATGTGCCATGATGTGGTTCCAGTGTGCGTGGTGGAGCATTACGATGAGTTTTGAGATATGTATGATATGTATTAGTAGTTTTGTTTATCATATTATCTGGACTACAACTATTATTATCTAGATGAAACTCCGAAAAAGTGAAACCAGCAATGATGTCATTACTTTATATTGTAATGTGATCGGTATTGTTTTTTGGGTGCGTGCGAATTTTATGATCAGTACTAAAGTTTGAGACAGTTAATTGAACTGAATGATTAGCAGAGAATTTACACTGAAATCAAAATTCACTTTTGTTCTTTATCCTATCGTTTTTGAAAGCGTTGGCTTTTGTCGCTGCTATTTTGATGATGGTCATCCATTGATTTAAGATGATGTCCAATGCAGACAAAGCAGACAAAGCAAAGTCATGAATCAAATGACTATTAAATGTAATTGTTGCCTTAATTATAATTAAATTAATTGATTATGTATATTATATTGCACAATTGCCAGACATTGTGACAAAGACAACCGAGCTGATAATTGAAATAGCAAAAATTATATGATTTATTATATGAGCTTTGATGGTAATTATGCTATTATATGCAGGATTTTTGGCTATTACAGATCAATGAAATAGTGAAAATATGAAAAAAGTGAAAAATATCATTGTATGAATTTTGGTTTCAGCTGTGGTAATATTTGCATTGTTGTTGATTGTTTATGAAATATTTAACGAGTTCGCTTAATTATTTATTCTTCAAAATTTCTAAATATTCCGACTTCAAACTTTCATATTTTTCCAATATTTCACTTGGAATTATGGATTTTAGTGCGTCTGAAAAAGATTGGCTTGGTGTCTTTTTGTATTTAGCATTGTACATATTCTCAAAATCAGATATATCATACTGAGTTCATTCAATTGAAATATTTGTTCATCATGCGGAAATTACATCTTCAATATCATCCAGAAGTTCGAAATAATTCTTTATCTCGGAATCATAATACATTATTTTTCGATTATCTTTCATATAATCTTCAAAACTATCAAAAAAACTTTTGTACATCCTGTTTTGATTTATTCTCTTTGTCGAGAGCTTGGAATATGGCATATTCTTACAACTGAAAACTTGTCCAGCATATGTCAGACAGACCTTACTTCATATGTTCTGTAATTTTGAATTTTTCAAAATACTTAAATCCAAAGTGCTAATGCTCTCTATCACTCAATTTGATACATAAAATTTCTGTCATTCATCAGGTTGTGTGTAGCAAAATTTATCAAAAATAAATCATTTATAACCAAGTTCGACACATCATCATTTATTTGGAAAAGAAAAAGCTCATTTCAAATTTACACTTTCATTGGTTGAAATTTCTCATTTTAGATATTTTTTGGTTGTTCAGATTTGTAGGTAAAATCATGATGATAAATTTAGATTTGGCAGTTCTGATTTACACAATAATTCGATTTCTTCATTTGATCAGTCTGCTCAAAAGGGATTTGGCAATATAGACAGAATCTGGAATTGGCTTATTTGAGCCAATAACTCATCTCAAGTAGACAAAGTAGACCCAGTATCGACAAGTTTATCTAATTCTGGGTTATAGACATATGTATCTAAGACTTCTCAGTTGTAAACAAGGGAAACTGTAGTTAATTTTGTGTTTGGAAATCAAAAAGTTCATACCAATTTTTTCGTCTCTCATGGAGAAATTGAGCCATATTTTTTCAGACTCTTTTTCGTATCATTTACAAGTAAATAAAAATCTGTCCCAAAATCCACAGAAATTCATTCAATCATTTTGATCCAAATTTCTTCATTTCAATTGTCTGCTCATTCTGGATCATAGATAATATTTTCGATATTCATTACAAAATTGTATTCATTTTGTGTCTCTTCTACCGGGCACAATCTCTCTCATTTACACTGATTTCATCGCAATCACAGTCAATTATTTTGAGCATAATTTTGTGCAGATTTAAATGCAGACTGATATTTGTATGTCTGGTTCTTGTATGAATATTCTCGAGCATATCCATCTTTTACCATTTTTTCATTGATATTTTCTCAGTTTAAGAATACATATCATACAAATCTATCATATGAATCTGTAGATTCTGGCTCAAAATATATAGTCTGTCATTCAATTAAAGATTGTAAGTATTGTTTTGCTTCAGGTCCAAAGCACTCCACCTTTCCACATCTTAGTGCAGAAGATTCTGGAGCATCAATTCCAGCAAATCTGATACTAATTTCCTGTCATTCATATTCTATTTTTGCAGTATCTCCATCAATCACTGAAATTATTTCATAATTACCAGCTGGAATCTCTGTGATTTTATTCGGATTGTAAATATATGTGTCGACTACTTTCCCATCAGGTGAAAATAAGTTAACAGTAACTGCTTTTTTGTCTGTGGTGCTATTTGGAAAAGCAAATGCTCATTTGAAAGTTTGTCTATTTCCATATGATAAAATTCATTGAATCTTATCTTTTGCTTTTTGTGTTTTTCAGTCTTTTGTGTAGTAAAAAGTATATCACGATAGATTGACTTGATCTCCACTCAACAACAATAGTGTCACACTTTCATTATCTCAATCAGCTCATGCAGGATCATAATCAATATCAATAATTTTTATCAAATTTGTCTGAAATAGATTTTCATTATTTCATGTATTATTTGGATTTTCTATTTCTTCGCCTAATTCATCTTCTCATTCTTCATTATTAATTATTCATTCTTCATTATCCAATTCTTCTCGGAAAGTTAGTTGATTCAAAATGTTTTGCTCATCTTGTGCCGTAGCTTTTGTGAGTGAATTTCTACAATATCTATCAATCACAGTCCCTTCTTTCATTAAATTTACACAAAAATCTTGGTTTGTTGGCAATCAGTAATTTCACACAAAAGACATCGTAGATTTGGCAAAAATAGTATTTCATTGTATATTTTTAGTTGATCAGTCCAAAAATTGTAAGTAATATTCACGTAAGTTTATGTCTGAATTTGTTTTGTTTTTTAGCTTTAAAATCTGCTTATTTCCATAATATTTGATAGCTGAAATTTGAATTTCAGATGATGAAAATGCTGAATTGTCAAAAGTCTGTTTTTCTTGACTCGAACAAGATCAACCTCATCATCAGACTTGGATATATTGGATTATTGGATCTGGAGTGATTTGGATAAACTGACTTTGTCACATAGTCAATCAAGGTGAAAATTTATCTATATAATCAAACACTCCTGCACATTCCAAACTTTTACTTCACATGTAAACAGAGTTTCATTGTGATTTTTTGCTTACATAGACAATATCTAAAACTTCTAATTCTGAATATCAATCATCACCGTAAATTATGAGGAAACCACTATCATTTAAAGCAAAATTTTGATTGTATTTTGATTCCCATCACTCATCATACCAAGTAGAGTTTGAAGTTACTAGTAAAAATGTATTTGCTTTCATTTGCTTTGCACGGATAGAAATCGGAGACTGTAATGCAGTTCAAGACAGGACAATATTGTTATAATAACTAGATATTTTATCATTAATTTTTAACTCAACATATGATGGATAGATTTCGTTTCAATAATAAATTTCGGAAATATCAATTAGATAATCTGTCACAAAATCATCACAATCAATTGGTAAAGTATAATTTTCGCCTGTATAAACTTCAGTTCAATTTCTATCTTTTGTCACGTCTTTCATATTTTCTCAAACTGTGAAATATTTGGTAGGATTGGCTGCAATTCATCGATTAGTGTTGTAAATTCTGTCTAAATTTAATCAAACATAAGTCGTGGTCCAATTAGTTCAATTTCAGACCTTTTCAAATGAAGTTTTAGCTTCTTGCAAATAATCTACTCGTGACTCGTGAGCAAAAAATGTATCCAAAATTTCTCAGGATCGAATCAAATCTATGTTTATTTGTTCATTATTGAACGATATATTATTCGAAATAATTTCAATATTTTCTCAAGTCTGAAACATTGCTAAATTATTTGCAAAGACTTTGGAAACTCAAGCAGGAATTTGTGCGGAAATAGTGAAGTTTAGATTTCAATTCAAAGTCAACTCTCACAAGAAATCTTCAGTTCAAATATTACTTATTTCAAACCAATTATCATCTCAATCAAAATAAATTTCAGTAATTTTCAATTTGGGAGTCTCGACAATGTCTCAAGTTAATTCTGGTTCTTCTGGA
>CALCYP010000037.1 GCA_937906635.1 uncultured bacterium
AGCACAATTAAGTTGTATAATTAAAAACGGAAAATTAACACCAACTTCATGAGTACTTTATAAATTTTAACTAATAATAAATAATAAAAAATAATTCTTCAAAAAAAAAGATCCCGGGTAATCCGAAAATCACAGTCAACCAAAAAATTTTATTTTGTTTGTTGACCAACAATTTATCCGGGGTCAAAATTTTTACAAAAAATTTTCAAAAAAAATCACACTTTTTCCAAAAAAAGTCTGAAACACCAGTCCTGACCGCGATAAAAAAGTGCCAAAAAATTTGACTTTTTTTTTTTTTTGCATATAATTAAATTGTCTTTAAGACTTTTTATATTCTAATTTAATAAAAATGACAAAAGCAAATTTAAATTCATTGGAATCAAGACAATTTATCAATAGAAAAGTCTTTGATTTTAAGACCAGAAAAAAAGAGTTAGAAGATGTTTTATCTAGATCACCAGAACTATCTGATGAAATGAAAGATGCAAAAAGAAGATGATTAACAAAATTTATGAGAGAAGAAACATGAACTGATGAATATCAAAAGCATCTGGGAAAAGTTATGGAAGATTCAAAAATGATTATGTTGTTTGCAAAACAAAAATTCTGAGAAAATCCAACTAAAGATCAAATTGATGAAATTAGGACACAGTTTTATTGAAGTGAGATGGATTATGATGATATTGACTCACATACTGATTTATTGAACAATAAAGAAAAATTATGACAATTTATAGTAGATAAATTTTGAGATTCAGAAAAAACATTAATATTATTAGCTCAATACGATTGTCGAAGTTATTTAGAAAGAACTTTTTTCGATCAAAGTTCTTTAGTACAGCAATGGAAGGGATTCTTTAATGAGCCATTATGATCTGAATATGATAGTTTAACGACTCCTGAATCAGTAAGATATCACTATTGAAACACTTTACAAGCAGATATTGTTATATTTAAGAAATTTTGAGAAAGATACCCATCTTCAGAATTAAATAGAATGATATTAAGCTATTTTGTTACTCATGCAGATAAATGAACATTAAATAAAAAAATGCTTCGCTCTATTTATGGTGATTTTGATCATGTGAATTTTGATGGTATCCCTATGGATAAATTTGATGAGAATGCTCAAGAAGAAATACAAAAAATTAAGCAAGAAAAAGAAGAAGAACGTAGAGAAGAAAATAAAAGATTAGCTGAAAAGAGAAGATTAGAAGAAGAACAAGCAATAGCAGAACAAGCAAAAAAGGAAAAAGAAGAAAGAGCAGAGAGAAGATGGAAAGTAACTAAAGTTGTAACATTCCCTATTCGGTGACCTATTGCATGAGTTGCATTAGCTTGAAAAACGGTTGTAGATAAGATACATGATTATAATAGTCCTTATGCAAAAAGAAAAAGAAAACGAAAGAGAGAAGAAAGAAGTCAAAAGAGAGAAAGAAGAAGACAAAGAAGTAATAATGAAAATGAATAAATAACCATCATTATACATTTTCACAATTTTTTCTATATTTTTCACAATGTCAATATATAAAATGTATAATATGAAAATAATGCTTTATCTTATTACCAAATATTAAAATGACAGACATTAACAAATTAAATGGTGTCCAAGAGGCACAACAATCAGTTTCATTAGAGGAAACAAAATCTCAAACAGCAGAAACTCTAAAAACAGCAAAATTACCAGAAGTAATTGATGAAAAATGAGTTTTGACAATTGATTCATTAGCAAAAGCTATGTGAATGGAAAAACAATTAGTCAAATTGCCAAATGGAAAAGAAGTAATGAGCTTGGTCCGAAAACCAGAGCAATTACCACAAGTATTTGAAATTGTGAGTAAATCAGAGATGAAAAATAAACTCTGAAAAAATGATGTAGTGACAATTGATTGATCTTGTCCAGGATGGTTATTGACTACAATTGCTCATGCATTACATCCAGTATATGTAGCAGTGAAATATCCACAATGATGACCAGATGCAGTATTGCCAGTTTCAGGATTTGAAATGGAAGATGAATGAAAATGACAAGATTTAAAATTTGATGTAAAAGAATTAGAAGATAGGACAGAAGTTACATTTTCATTAGAAAATCCAAATATTGATGCACAAGCTACAATTAACTCTTTAGTAGCACCAGAAATACCTGTTGGAAAACCAGTATATATTTCATGAAGATGACCAATTGCTATTCTGACAGCATTAGCAGATGCTTATGCACATAGAGTACCTTTTGTCGCATGCTTCCAGCCATGAACATGAAATGTGGTAACAATCAGTCATAGTGACACAGATTTATGAACAGTTTTGTAATTTTATCTTATTACCAAATACTAAAATGGAAGAAAGAAAACAAGAAGTTATGGAAATTATTGTAAAACCCACCAATGATTATTGGTTAGAAGTTACAAATGAAGTAAATGAATGACTTTATGAAGCATTAGATGATCCTTATCATTTGTCATATAAAATCCGAAAAGATAAATCCTCTGGAGGTCCTAATAAAGTCGACTTAAGACATGAACCAGTATGATATTATTCAAATGACGGGGGAAATAACTGACATGCAGTTATAAGTTGGGATCAATCTGTGGAGTTCAAAGATATGCGGGTAGATGTAGATTGAAATGTGGTAAAAAAGAAGGTGGTAGCTTTGAATTGATCAGTTGCAAGATGACAAGACTTTAAGAAATATAATCTAGTAAGCATGGATTGAATTATTGAGTTAGATAATTGAAAATTTTTAATTAATAGTTACTGAAAATATCAGCCAAATTTATCGTTCATAAACAGTGTACCAGAAGTAAAGTTTGAAGATGAAGATAAAGAAACTTTTAATTTGCCAGAATGAAGCTTTAGCGTTGTGTATTGAGATTTCTTTATATCAAAAAAATGAACTAAATGTTTTCGCATATTGCCAAAAGAAAAGGCAAAGCATATTTTAATATGTGATGATTGGGGATGAGCTTTCAATAAATATGGATGAAGGACTTTACCAGAAGAATGATCTCTTTATTACAGGAGAGCATCTTCAAATGGATGATGAATGGGAAATGATTATGGTGTTTATCCTATAGATTGGAAATATTCATTGTCTGAAGAAGATATTTAATTTACATCTTTTCAATTACATAAATAACTCTATCAATATCTCAATCAAATAGCGAGTACCTGTGCGTATTCGCTATTTTGAGTTTATATTTTTTGCACATTTCTTCCAAAATTTTCAATTCTTCTTCATCATATTGCTTGTAAAAAATGAAACTTCATCATTTTTTCAATAAATTATAGCTTCGTGGTATAATCTTATCTACATATCCGACAGCCCTTGCAGTGATATAATCAAATTGCTCAGTGAAATCTTCAATTCTGCTTCGTACACATTTTGCATTTTTAATTCAAAGTTTATCTATCATCTCATTTACAGCATCTACTTTCTTCCTCCTAGCATCAAGTCATAGGAAACTTACATCTGGATTCGTGATAGCCAATGGCAAAAGTGGAAATCATCATCCTGTTCCAATATCACAGACTTTTTTTCATTTTCCTAATACAAAAAACTTATTCAATTCAATACTATCCAAAATATGCTTTGTCATTACTCAATCACGATCTCTGATAGCACTCAAATTGAGTTGATTGTTTTTCTCTAAAAATATTGAAATAAGATTTTCTCGCATGTAAATAATGAAGAATTAAAAATTAATAATTAAGAATTTTGGAACATCCTACATTATTCACTATTAATTCTTAATTATTAATCATTCAATTTCAACTAATGAACAACAGAATTATCAATCATCGCTGTGTCTCATGCAGAAATTATTCCGAGCAATGGCTCATTTCTATGTCCATTTTCAGTAATCAATAAAATTCATATTTTTTCATTATTCTCTTTTTTTTCAGCAAACATTTTGTCTATTTCATATACATTTACTTTTTTGCTGATGAAACGCATATAGTTATTATCAGTAATCAATCTGACATCTCCAACTTTAGCTCATACAATATCGTTATTGTTTGCCAGTCGAGACAATATATTACTCTCACTCAAAAGCCCGACAAATCTTTCATTTCTATTGTAAACAGGCACATGAGAATAATTTTTTTGCTCCATAATTTGTACGACACTCCTTAGATTATCATCATAATGACATGTAAAAACTTCCTTTGAAAATAGATCGATACATTTTGGTGGGGCTTTGATCTCTTTTACATATTTCTCCAATTGTGAAATAGAGTAGTCAGTAGGCTGAATATAAGTATGTCAATCAATCTGAATTCCATGTGTGATTTGATTTCTAATTTCTCAGAAATATTTCAATTGAAATTGATGCAATTTTACAAACCATGAAATATAATAATTTCACTTTATAATCCTTTTAATTTTTTCGTTGTACGGCAAAAATACATCCAATCATAAAATCTTGTCGAAATATTTGTCAATTTGATTGAATAATGCCAAAAATCTCATAATTGGTTCCGGAGTGTCAATATCTACTAAATATTTTTTTATTTCTTTTTTTGAATTGCTCATGAAAATTTTATAATATAAACCTAATATATTATATTTAGAAATTTATAAAATGCAAATTTTTGGATAGAAAGTTTAGAAAAGTTTTCCAACAGTGGAGAGCTATCCCAAAAAATAGGAAATTTAAGAATATATATTTTATATTTCATATTGGTTTCAATTCGAATTGTTTTCGTCTTCTGTATCACTATCTCTATCAAAGACACTTCCATCAGATAATTTTATGTTCATCTCTCACAATAATCCAGCCAGAGCCTCGCGTGCATTTTTTGTTGCTGCTTCCAAAATTCATTTTTCTATAGCTTCTTGTTCCATTTCTTTTTCAGCTTGCTCCCTAATTTCTGTCTCCATATTTGCATATCATCATCAAGCTAAAATTCACAATTGTCTATCTGGAGTGTCGTTTTTGTCTATTTTTACATACAAAATTTCAGCTTCAGGCAATTTGATGCTCACACTTCAATCTAAGTTTGTGACGATATCTCAAGTAGCAATTTTTTCTAAATCAATTCATGCTACGACCCTTCATTCTAAATTAAATACCATTTTGTCTTTGAATAAAAAATCATAGATTTGATCATCAATAGTTGTTCATTCAAAGAAATTTTGTCATTCTTTTTCTGCAGTCATTGTCTTTGCAAATTCCATTTCTGCTGTCTCCAATTTGCTAACAGCACGGAGTCTAATCATGATTGATTTAGTATTATTCAATACAATTACTTCTTCTTTTTGCAAGAAATGGTACAGATAAAATCCGAGGACGATAAGAGCTAACAAAACAATTAGCCAAAATAATCTTCTAAGGAATTTCATATTTTTGTAGAAATAACAAAATAAATAATTACAATACATTCATTATAATAATTTGATTTATTTTATCAATAAAATCTATGAATAAAAAATTGAAAATTATAATCTTTGTCTGTTTAGGTATTATATTTTTCTCTATTTGAGTTGTTTTATTTCCAAAAAAGTTAGATCAACATATAGTTTCGTTTGAAAATAAAAGCTTCCAAGTAGAATTAGCACAAACAGATGAAGAAAGGCAACAATGACTAATGTATCGCGAATCATTAGATGAGGATAAATGAATGTTGTTTGTATTCCAAAATGAGTGAGTCCATTCTTTTTGGATGAAAAATACACTAATTCCTTTGGATATGATTCGAATAGATACAGTTGATTGAGAAAATAGAGTAATAGATATCCAAACAGCTCAGCCTTGTGCCACAGATGAATGCGAAATTTATAAGCCAGCTTGAGATTCTTTATTCGTATTAGAAATTAATGCTTGATTAGCTGAGAAATATGGAATTGGGGTTTGAGACTTGGTTTATATTGAATAATTTTTATTCCTATTCTTCAGTTCAATCTCAATCTTTTAGTATTGGAGAAAAACGGAAATATTCAAATAATTGTAATCCAGTAAACCTTCAGACAATTATTATTGCTATTATTAATAATATTATTATTTCAGGATAAGATAGTAATATTAGTCTTAGCCATACAGAATTTATAATCAAAACAACGACAGTAGATATTAAAACAAATTCAAGAAGTGATACTATTTGTTGCTTGCTAAACAGCTTATATCATTCTCAAAATACTTTATCTGTAGCAAAAATTAAAAATAATATTGGAAATATTACATAAGTATTACTAAATATTTGATATCACAGAATATTTAAATTTAAAACGGAATTTACTCATAAAATCAATATTGTAGTCAAAAAATAGATACTAAGTAATAATGATAATTTAGCACTATTTAATAAATATAATCTTTTTGTAATTAACCTCGTTATTAATGTAGCAATAATTGCTATTACAAAAAATATGATACTAGTTTTTACTCATAATACAGCAATTGAAAGTCCAAAAAGCAGAGGGCTAAATGTTCCAAATACAGAAAATCAAATTATTTGTCTAAAAGCTGTCACTACTCAAGTAGCAAATGTTAATGTAAGTAATAGTCAAATTAAATTAATAGGAACTCAATTGGCAATTAAATTATCTATAAAATATGATAAGAATAATCGTCTTGATTTTCATTCAAATGACAATGGAAAAACTTCCACTAAATTTTCTCCCAATACATCTTTATCAAATGATAAATTTGAAATTAAAGCAATTAAGTCGCTTGAATCAATCATATATTTATTTTCATTTTCCAAAATATTTGAATATTTAGATAATGTCCTTTTTACGAAATGTTTGTTCGTATTATTTACTATAAATATCGTTTTATTTGATAAATGCATTTCATTATCTTCATCTAATTTTGAAAGAATTTGAAATATATATTCTAAATCTTTGTTGTTTATGATGATAATACTTGCATTGTCTATAAATACTTTTTGTCTAATCAGTTCTTCTTTTAATTCATTTTCCAAAAAAACGTTGTTATTACTTATTACTTTCGTAAATAGAATCCCATGATCTTTGAAATTACTTTCATATCACAATTGAAAATCATCTAAATTATCTCAGATATAAACCACAGATTTATTATATATATTTATATTGTTTTCAATTATATATGAGCAGTCTTCTAATGTAATTTCAGATGTTAATAGATATACTCATTCTGAGTCGCTACTAAAATTAAAGCTTTCTCAAGTCGATGTATTGATTTTTTTGTCACCATCAAAAATCGTAAATTTAGCTTCCATAACTTCATTTTGGTTTCGAGTATCTATTACATGATATTCGGCGATTTGCTGCACGATGATATCTAAATTTCATTTGATGGCAAATCTGCCTTCATTTTCGCAAATATTTTCAGCAAAAATAAAGTTCGAAAAAAGAAATACAGTAATAAAAAGTACAAATACTTTTTTAATATTATTAAATGTTTTCATTATTATTACAAATAACAAATTAAATAATCTTTTCTAATGATTTACTATGTTTATACTATTCATAATTATTTTAATAAATTTAAATCATCCAATTTTGCTTTTCCCTTATACATTCACTCAATACTATTTCACTTTTCTACCCAATCATTTATTTTCATATATCAATCTAAATAAACTTTTTCTTTAAAATAAACTGCTCACTCATTTACAATACTTGTGTCTTCTATTCATTTTTTTATCTTTAATATAGTTTTAAAAATTCTTTCTAAGTCTTTTGTTGGATAAAAAAATGAGGCAAGATTGACTAATTTTTCAAATGGATATTTTCTAGCTTCAGAGATTAAAAAGTACATCTTATAATTTGTATATTTCTCATAGCCATTGGGTAGATACTTCTTTTCATTAAATATAGCAAATCACTCCTCATCAGCTAAGTAAAATCAAGTTCATTCTTTGAAAATTTTTCGCATTGTGTGAGATCAATTTATATACCTAGTTAAGTGCGTATCAATTTCATGAGCTAAGATAGAATCAAGTTCTTTTTCCTTAAATGGTATATGTCCACTAATTTTTATCTTTGGTTTTTTACCAAATAATACACTAATTCTGGTCAAGTGAGCCATAGATACGATTATATCTACTCATTCAATTCACTTTTTAGAAAGATAACCTTCAATCTTTTCTTTAACCTCATTTATCGAAAGGACTTTTCAAAGATCAAAAGTTTTTCCACTACCATTTTCAAAAATCTTATCCTTTGATATTTGCAATATTTTATTATCTATTTTTCAATACAATTTTTCATTGTACAAAAGAATATTTTTATAATCTTTTTTCTTATAAGCATTTATCAAATTGGCTCTATACAATAATTCTTCAATTTTATTAAGAAATAATTTTGTAAAATTTGTATTATACTTCTCTTTATTTAGTTCATCTTGTAATACAATTAAACTTTTTATTGTGGCTTGTAATACCTCATCTTCTGGTCGATTATATCTAAATTTTGGATTGTATTTTCAATTGTTTTGTAAAAATTTATCCCACTCTTCAATATAGTTTATAGGTTTCAAAATTGAGGAAAGTATTAATTTTTTACCAATTTTACTTATTTCGTCATCAATGGCATGCAGTCTATTTTTTTCTTGAATTTGAAGATTTTTTGTACTAATAATATCATGAAATTCACTGGCTTTATTCACTGATTTAATGAGATAATTTGACGTGATATTGTTTCATAAAACAACTTCATTTTCAGCTAAATTTTTATCGAGTAGAAACTTTATTCATTTTATCACAATATCATTATCTCATAGCAGTAGCGTAGTATCATCAGGGTTTCATGATTTTATCCATTCATAAATGTCTTTTGAAACATAATTTTCAGACTTATTTATATCCACTTTCACCAAAATTTCATTATAATATTTTATTTCATCAGATTTTATTTTCAATTTTCCTATCTGTGATAAATACAAAATTTTTTGTGGAAAAATCTCTTTATCTTCTTGTGAAAATAAAGTTTTAGCTATCTCTACTCATTTTTCTGGATATTTGATTTTTAAATCTGAAATTTTATCTAATGTCTTTGCGAGTTTTACTCAAGTAATATTTTGCAATTCAAGTCATGCTCTTGCGTTTATCTCCAATAGTTTTGGTCAATCATCTGTTATAACCCAATCTAAAGCCAAATATCATAAATTTACGAAATATTGTATCTTACTTGACCACAATAAAATATCGTCCCAATAAGGAATTTTAATTCATTTTAGGTGCTTATATTCTTCTGGAAAATTGTTTGTATAGGATTTGTGATTTACATATACTGACTTGATTACTCAGGTTCAAATATCTATTCATGCTCAAATTCCACCAGCTGCTAAGTTTGCTTTTCCACCAGATTTCTCCGTAGGGATTCTAACCATAGCTCATACAGGGACAAGATTAAATACAATAATCCTCATATCAGCTAATCAGAATTTACAAAATTCTTTGAAAGTATCTCAAGGAACCAATTTTTCTTCTACAATTACTTTATCATTCCCATTTGTCATGGAGTTCTTCCCATCCAAATCATCCAAAATATATCTTCTTAATTCATTATCAGAAACAATATTATTTCATATTTTGTATTCATATGGGAAATTCGGCATATTCTGGAATTTATCCACCAATTTACGAATCCTAGTGCTAAATTTTTTCATACTATCACGCGTCATTTCGGATGGAGTGAGAAATCTATTTTTTGCTAATATGGATTTCTCTCACGATAAATCGTGCTCGAAATGACTATTTACTTCACCATCCTTAATTGTTGATTCTTTATTTCACAAATATTTTACTACATAAATTCATTTTCATTTTGATCATCTATTTGGCTTTATTACGAAATCTTTTGCTGGTAATTTAGAGAAATCAACATCAAAAAGTTGCTTACGATCTTTTATTACTTCATAAGTCTTTGCAAAAGGAATTCATCTTTCAGACAAAAATTTTTTAGTAGCCAATTTATCGTTGGCGAGACGAATTTCTTTTTTTCAATTGAATTTTTTTATGTATGATAAATTTCTTGCATTTATTCCGAGTACTCCGTGATTTAGCATAAGATATTCAAATTTAGATAAATTCAACAACTTCTTCAAAATGTTTCTTCATAGTCTTTAATGGAATTGGCTTTCCAATAAACTCTACATTTTCCAATAAATCTTCAGTATAAAGTAGAGCTTTTTTCAAGACAAACAAATTTTGTTTTGCTCAATATTTTTGTGGAATTAAATCTATCAATTCATTTATATCATATTTTTTTGTTAGATAATACAAATCTACATAATCTTTTAACTCTCTCCTTGCAGGGATCGTAATTAGTTTCATAATTCCAATTTCCTTATCACAAGCAATATCAAAGTATGGCGTAGAAATTAAAGGATAAATCAAAGTCAATTTTTTCACTCAAATAAAGCTAATTTTCACTCCATTTACACTAATATATAATGTGTTTGGTACTTGATATGTCACTCTGTACTCAAATCCTTGCCTATTCAATTGATCTTTTAGCCAATTTATGTCAAAATCTCATTCTTTGAAGAAATCAAAATCTTCGCTTTTCCTGTGCCCATACATCAAAGATAGTGCAGTTCATCAAGCTAAATAAAATCAGTAATCTTTGGTCCAAGCGAATTTATCTAACAAAGATTTCCTCTTGGAATCTAAGACTGTATCCAGATGTAATTTCATTTAATGTTCATTTTAATGGTAAATCTAAACCATATTTTATGTTCAAAAAATTCCTGGTCAAATCATCTAAATTGAAATAGTTTTCCTTTGCTACAAGCAAAATTTCATCCATTCAATATTCCTCTTGCAATTCCAAAAAATCAGACCAAGTTCCAAACTGCAATACCCTCAAAATAGTATAAACTTTATCTTGGTTTGCATCAACTTTCCCGAATCTATCCCATAATGTCGCTTTGTGCATATTTTATTCCAAGTTAAATAAACTACAACACAGCAATTATAACTTTTTGACACACTAAAACAATAAAAAATGACCTGTTTTGCAAACTTTTAGTTATCGTTTTGTTTTTTTAGCTTTATTAATGTATTTAGTGCCTTCGGCGGGTTACCCCGCCTTGCGGGATTTCTTTTAGTCACTTTTGTCCAAAGATACAAAAGTAACCAAAAAATCTTTTTTTTATAAAGGAAAAAATCGGCTCAGCTTCAAATTTCACTAATACGGAACGAAGTGGAGTATTATCTGAAATTGGGAAGTGAGCCGAGAGGCATTTTGACTGAAAGTCATCCGGCTTCAGCATGGTTGCCCACTTTTGTTGCTGGCAGACAAAAGTGGGTCTGGGGTTTGGGGGCGAAGCACCCCAAATATAGTTTAATCAACTTTCTTTACATATGTCATTTCTTCTCCAATTCAATCATCTTCTCAAGTCAACCTTGGATTTAATCAGATTCTGAATGGATAATCTTCTGGCACATAGTATCATTTGATTTGACTCAAACATTTTGTTACATTTCTTTGCCAATTGATTGGACTTGATGCATAAATCTTTCCATCTACATTTCCATATCTACTAAGTTGACTAATCGTATGATATTCTCACAAGTGAATATTGTTCAAAGTATCAGCAATTGATCTCGCTCATGCTAGAGCAGAGGAGAATGAAACTCTATTTCCACTATCATCATTTCATACATTTCAGATGTTGTTTGCTGTTGTCAGATATCTACCTAATGTACTTTCTGCAAATGCAATACAAATAACTACATCTCTATCAATTTCTGTATTTACTACGGCATCTTCCCAAAATGCTAATTGTCTATATGCTCAAACTCCGTATTCGTTCAAAAATGACTCAGCTCTATCATCAACCGTATCTCAACTTGCAAATTTTACTTCAGAAATGTCGATTGTCCTTGCATATTTATCATTTAAATATTTAATATTATAATCATCTGGAATTATATCTTTATTTTCAATTACACTTAGATCAAGAAATTCTAAAGGATTTAAAGCTACTCAATCCTTAAATACGATAAATGTTAAATTTGGTCCAGCAGAGCTAAATCACGCTCATTGAGTTCCAGGTTCTCATCCAGAATATCATATTAGCTGTCATCTCCTTACTACTGTTCATTTTTCTACAACTATATTATTCAAGTACAAATAAACTGTAGTATATCATTTTGGATGCACAATCATCGCCCAGTTAATTCAAATTCCAGGATTGTTTGATACATAATAAACGACTCAATCAGCAGCAGAATATACTGGAGATCATTGTTCGGCTACAATTTGAATTCATTGGAATGGTATTCCATTTTCTTTTTCAAAATCAGCATCTCTATAATACTTTTGAATATTCTGAATAGGATAAACAGGCCAAGCTAAAACTTGAAAATTTGAGGCTCAGGCATTCGTATCTTTATAGTATTTTTCAGCTAATTCCATTTGAGTAGACATATCAAAAGTCGCATCAGAATAATCCTTTTTGACGATATTTCCGATAATTGATTGAATTGCTGTATAAACATCTTTGATATTATCAAATATCATACTAAATTTTTGTTCAGCTAATTTATCTTCTTTGTATAAATCCATAAATTGAATTAGGTAATTTTTCTTTTGATTTAATACAGACAAAATAGCTGTATAAGATTCTACATTTTCGCTTGCTTTCATTTTTAATTTATTCAAAGTTTTGATTAATTGTACTTGTCTTGATTCATCAACATCTAACGAAGTCATCATATCGTTAAATTGGGTTAATATTGATTTTACTAATTGTTCATTTGATAATGTCACTGCGATATTGTTGTTTGATAATGTAATAAGTCTTGTATCATCAATTTCATTTTCATATGAAATTTGATTATTTAATTTGTACAAAAAATTTGAAAATTCTTGTATATATTCTTTTGACACATCAATTCATTGTCTCGTTTCTTCAAGTGCATCAGTATTCTCTTTTATCTGCAATTTGTATAATGATATTTTTTTTACCATAGCAGATACATAATCTGTTGTTTTATTAATATCTTGGATTACATTTACAATTTCCTTCCTAATTTCCTTATATTTTTCAGAAACAGATCATTTATCATCCAACTCTTTATTGTCTAAATCATATAATTGCTCCACAATATCATTGATACTCTCTTGTAAGGAAGTAATTGTTTCTGTCGCATTGTCTATATCAAATGAATCAGTATCAATTTGAGATTGATAAATACTTTCAGCTCATGTATTTGAAATAAACATGAACATTACGGCCATTATTCAGACAAGCCATTTTAAAGCTGTTTTGTATGATCTATAAGAAATGTTTGTAAACATGATAATTTCGTTAAATATTAAATACACTAATATTATATCCAAAAATCAAAAAATAATCAAAAAAAGTCCCAAATGGAACATATATTAGATTGACAAAAAATAAAAAAAATACAAAATATCTTTTAATCGATAGCTAATAGTAATGGAATAAAAAAATCTTATACTATTAGCTATTAGTCATCGGCTATTGACTAATCCCCAAAAACTTAATTCTAATCTTTTTCGCTAAATCTAAGTATTCCCTATCAGAATACCATTTCCTATCCGAAGTTGCAAATTCATTTCAGATAGGGCAGTCAGGAATCAGGTGGAAATGTAAATGATTTATAGATTTACATACTTCGTCATCTCAATTACCGACTAGTCCATCTCTCAAAAGTAAATTTACTCCACTGTGTACTGTGTGCAATTTTTTTGCTCGTTTATCTATTAAGTCATACATTTCTTCTTTTTCTTCACTCGTCAATTCTCTCAAAACATAAACTTTTCTTTTGGGTATAATCAATAAATGGTTTTCCACGTAAGGAGCACGAGCTGGAATTACAAAAAATCTCTCAGTTTCATCGACTAATTCATCTTTTTCCAAATGTAAAAATGGGTCAAAATCTTTTCATAATTCTTTTATAGCTTGTTCATATTTCATAAAATTTTTTGTTAGCAAATAAAATAACAATTCAATATTAATCAGAAAAATTTTTTTGTCAAATTTTTCCAAAAAAATCAAACTTTTTTTCAAAAAAGTCTGAAATATCAGTTCTGACCGCAATAAAAAAGTGCCAAAAAATTTGACAAGTTTTTTTTTTGTATATAATTAAATTGTCATTATGACAATTTTTATATTCTAATTTAATAAAAATGGCAAAAACAATTAACTCACACAACTGAGATGATATGCAAAAAATTTCTTTGAATGATTTACAAGAAAATTGAAAAGACAAATTATCAGCATTGTCTGATGACGAATTAAAAGAACTGAAACAACAAGCTCTTGATGCTGAAGATTATGATATGTGTAAATTGATTCATCAAGAGCAAACCATTAGAAAAGAAAATATAATCGATGAGGAATCTAGTTTTATACAAGATGAAATTAACGATGATAAAGCTAGAAATAGGAAAATTAGTGAAGAATTAAAAAAACAATTAAATTTTTTAGATTTGAGTTGATTTGAAGGTACCTTTTATCCATGTTATTGATGATTATTTAGAAAAACAAGCGATGGTAATTGACTACATTGATGTGAAATAAAATTAGATAGTTGAGAGCATATCGTCATACCAGCGAAATACAAAAAAGTAGAAATGTGACATGATTGATTTTTAAGAATAAGTAATGATAACTGACTAACACAGTGATTAATAAGTAATAAATGAAAATTAATTATCCCGGAATGAAATGATTACGCTGTTCGATGAACAGATAGATCCCCTGAACCTGAATATCATAAAGCATGATATGCTTATATATATAATAAGAAAACAAAAAAGTGAGAATGGATTAATAATGAATGAGAACATTTTGATTTTAATACAATGCAATCACTTGGAGTTTTGAGAGATACAAAAAAAGAAATTCCTGATTTAAAAGAAGTATTTGCTGATTTGGATATAAGATGAAAGGAGTTAAATTTTCTGAATTATAGTTATAAAACGGGAAAACCACTAAATGCTAAATTTCATTGATGATTGGTTCGTGTTGTTCAAGTAGGAGATGATACTAAAACTAATTATTTAGTATTTCCAGATGGATCTCATTCTGAGCCATTAGGTCAAATATACAACCTTAGTATAAGCAAAGACTGAAGATTGATTGTTTCAGCAGACACATATTTTTTATAAATGGAAAGTTCTTAATTTTGAAAATGTAAATCGAGATATTTGCAGAAAAATTAAAAGCACAGACGGAGAATAAATTAAAGGATGCATTAATTATTGACTTTTAAAAAAACATATAAAGCAATGATTTATCAAGAGTCTATTTTAAGCATACCTTGTTCAGCATAGGGTTCTTGCCCCGCAATGCGGTGGTTAACCCGTGCTGTTTTTTTATAAAAATATTCTATATTCTTCACTTTATTCAGGATGAGGTGGAATTCTTAATTATTCATTATTAATTCTTAATTTCAATCACCTCATCCCAAATATCCATTTCTTGAATTTGCTGACTATGAGTGACAGTATACAGTTTTACATTTCTCTGCTTTACGAAATTTCCAAGCATTTCAGCGACTTTTCAGACCGTATCTTGATCTAAATTATTGATTGTCTCATCCATAAATAGCATTGGAGATTTGATATAATTTGAAATTGCGAGCATTCGTACAAGTTTCAAAATAACTTTTTGTCATCAGCTCAGAGATTTGATGTCTCTTTCTCATTTTTCATCATAAATTTTCACATCCATTTCCAAATTTTCTCACTTTTGCTTCAATTTGATATCGATGGTATAGTCTACTACTTGTGCGAGTAGGGCATTGATTATTTCGGTCAAAATTGGTAAATATCACTCCAAAACAAACAATAATAATTCTTTTGAGAAAATTTGATGGAGATTTTTTACCATAATTTCATCTTGTTTCAATTTTTCTATTTCCAATGAATTTCACTTGAAATCATCGATTAAGACTTTTATTTCATGTAGCGACCTTTCCATATCTTTGTTTACTCTATCCAATTCTTCATATTTCCTAATTTCAAAACTATCTACTACTTTTTGCTGCTCAGCTTTTTGATTCTCTAACTCCTGAATTTCTTTATTCAGACTTTCAATATTTCAAGTAATATTTTCAATTTGCTGTGATAATTTGATTTTTTCATTTTTTAGATTTTCCAATTCTTTTACTCAATTTTCCAATTCCAAGATTTCTTTGTCCAAAGCCTGACTTTCCATATTCAAACTTTTCCAACTTTGCCAATTTTCTTGTACTTTTTTGAAATCTATCTGAGCTAAAAATCACCTAAAAGATTGTATTTGTATATCTATATTTTCAATTTCTTTGTTCAAATCTAAAATACTTTGATTTTCTTCTGAATTGAAATTCTGTCACTTTTTTTCATTCAATAATTTTTCAAATCATTCCAATTTCGTTACGAGTTCAGATTTCTCTTTTTCCAAGTTTTCTTTTTGCCTCTCCAATTCAGCAAAAGTTCATCTATTTATTTCTTTTACAAAAGGGCAGTTTGAATTGATTTTTGTACAATCAAATTGTGATTCTTTGTTTATCGTATTATCTATTTCTCAGATCCTTTTTTCTACATTTTCAAGCTGTCACTTCGTTGAATCAATATTAGATTGCAAATTTTTCATTTCAATTTCCAAATTTTTATTTTGCGATTCAATTTTAATTTTTGCGGTCTCAATTTGGCTTTCTTTTAATTTTTTCTGATCTGCCAGTGATTTTCACTGGATTGTGACTTGATTTATGAGTTCATTCATAGATTCCAAATCCGTTCATATTTTCAAATCCAAAGTTTCCAAGTCTTTTGGAATTTGTACATTATAATTTACTCATTTTTGCAGACTTTCCATTTCGTTGAATAGCTCTAATTTCTTACTTTTTTTCAAATTAATTTTATCTGGATCGTATCACGAAATTTTTTGTTCAATAGAAAAAATTTGTTTTTCAATTCCAGATTTTTCTGTATTAAATCACTGAATTTTTTCTTTTTTTTCGTTTATATTTTTTTCTGTATTTTGCAGATTCAACAAAAATCATTGGTAATCTTTCATTTTTTCAGCTATCTTATTTTCCACTTTCCCACTTAATTCCATATCGAATCATTCCATGCTGAAATCATTTATATTTACTTTTTCAGCAATCATTTCCAATTCATTCACAAAATCCGATGTTTCGCTACTTATTTCTACAATACTGCTATTTCCAATACCTCTAAAATCTTTGATATAATTATTCAAACTTATCTTAATTTTATTATCGAATAGAGTAGTGTCCGACTTAATTTTCAATGTGGTTTGTATTTCTTTTTTCTTGTCTGCAATTTCCTCTTTCACATCATCAATTCAGACCAAATTAAAGATATTTTTCATGACAGTAAGTCTATCTGCTGGCTGTAATTCAAAGATATTTTCGCTATCTTGAAGCAAAAATACGGTACTCAAAAATACTTCTTTTGGTGGCAAGTATGATTTCAATGTTCAATCTAAATCTGTCTCATTTTTGAAGATAATTTCATCTAATTTTAGTCACTTTTCAATTAATATCTCTTGGATATCTTTTTCTCAATCTTCCAAAATCTCAGTTTCGTTAAATTCAAAATTTCAATCTACTGTAAATAATTGAGATTTACAGATATCTTTTGATTTCCCTTGCTCCAAATTTCTTATTATCAAATATTTTTGTTCATCTTGCTCAAAAAGTAGCTTTATGAATCCATTTTTGCTATCTGTATTCAAAATATTTCTCGAACTATATTTGTACAAAGCATAGACAGGTCCATCAAAAAATAGAAAACTTTTTCAACTACCAATTGGTGCTTTGATCAGATATTTTCATTTTTTGAAAAAAATGTTTTTCAACTTTCACTTAAATGGTCAGATATTTAGATATGAAATAGCGAGTAAATCCACGATAATTGATTATGAAAACAAAAAATAACTACTTAACCATAAATGATATTATTGTAAATTATCTTTTTTTCAAGTAAAAAAAACCAGGATGGTAAAAATCATCCTGGCAAGGACCCGCGTATGAAAGGGGGTGCGGGGTATATTGTGTGTACGGATTCTACACACATAAGGAGAGGTCGGTGGCATTGTTTATGCTGAATCGAAAGGCTTATATTTATAGACTTCTTTTTCGCCACCGACCTCATCAACTTACATCTATAAGTATAATAAAATATACTTTAAAGTCAAGTCTTTTTTGAAATAAGAAACTTAATGTTCGTATTAAATGATTAAAGCCATAGATGAACTACAATAATTCAACAACAATTAATTGACTTCATCCAGCAATACTATTTGTGAATATATTATTTACAAAACTTTGATATTGTGATTGATTATTACGTGCTAAACTAAATAAATTAATGTATTGTAGTAATATCAATCTCTCATCTTGAGTCAGTGTAGAGACCATTTGAGGGAAACTGCTATTATTCTCCAAAAATACATTCATAGTGTTTATAATCTTTCATAGCTCAATATCCTTTCAATAAACATCAGCAATATCCTGTGCAACTTCTCAATTTTGTAACCTTGAATTAAATATATTCCATATTCAGTTTATGAGCTCATTAGCATTGTCCATATATCTTGCAGCTGCTAATTGTGCCCTCAGATAAATTAATTCATCCTTTGACATTTCACCAAATATTGCCATCAATTCATCATCACTCAATGTGAATCAATATGTCGCTCATAGATTATTAGAGTAAAGCAATTTAGCATATCATTGGTCAATTAATTCACTCAACATCATCAATGCTCATTTTTCTACAATTTTTCAGTTATCATTAGTTTTAGCAAAAAATCTATAAAACAATGATTGATTTCATTCTCACATAACAATTGATGCAATATTTGGATCTATAACCAAATATTTCAAATTTTTATTTCTCAATCTTTGATACATCTTACAAGGATCTCAGTCGGATCATTGCTCCCAAAACCAAGTTAGGCTTCAATCCATCAAAAGATTATTTTGATTATCCAAGAAATATTGTAGATAAGTTCATGCAATCAAAACTCAATCTTCATCATTTCTATCTTTAACATATTCAATAAATCTATTATATTGTGGAAATTGTAAATCAAAAACATCTTTTTGAGAATATCCAATTTTTATCTCAGTTTTTGCTGATAAAGACTCATCAATTATCTGCTCCTCTCACACTGATTGTTTAAACCACAAAAATGGTCAAGAAGATCACTGACTAGCAATTCTGATAAAATTATAAAAGAATTGAATTAAAATTATTATTCAAATTAATCATAAAGTGATAGCTGCAAAGATATTTATTCATTTTTTATCATTTTTAAGTAAACTATCTATATAAATAGCCATTGCTAATGCAGTCCGCATGAGTAATCATACTCCATACCACAAAATCGCTGATCAAATTACTCGCCAAATTGCTCGTCATACCATGGTTGCCATACTGACAGCAAAAAGTTTATTATCTTTTTTTATTATAGAGTATATAAATGAAAATATAAGGAAAACAAATAAAAACATCCAAACAAATCAAATATCAGTATAGTAACTACTAAGATTTTGTAATGACCAATTAAAGACAATATTCAATGGTACTACATATCTATAAGGAATATACATCTTTCCATTTTCTGTGTATATGATATGATCCTGATAGTATAATTTCAAATCAGCAACTAAATCCATCAAAGTATCAGGATTTTCCTCATATGCTAAAAGCCCAGATTCCAAAATCTCATAAGCAGGAGATCATTCTCTCAATTTTAAATTTTTAATTGTATTTATATCCGATTTTTCAATAGCATTTTGATTTTCACACAAGACTTTTGCATCCAAATTTGCTCAATAACATTTTCAATCTTTTGGATAAAATAGTCTAAGAATATTATATGATAATCTTTTTTTATTCGAAAATTCTTTCCATCAATATCATACATATCTACCTAAATCTTCATTTGATGCAGGTGCTTCTTGCAATCATTCTTTCAATTCTTCCTCAGAATAATCCAACTTCAAGCATTGTTCAGGAGTAATTTCATCTTCTCATTCAGAAATTTGTCATTCTGAACGAAGTGCCGTGCTCGGCTTCAGCAGAGAAGAATCTAATAAATTATTTTCTCATTCTTCAAGAGACTCCAAATATTCCCTGTCAATTTCATTTTGCATCTCTAAATTCACATATTCTTCTGTTGCGACTAATAGAATTTTCGTTCATTCTTCATTCTCAATTTTTATTTTTTCATTATTAAATGACATAATTAATCATTTTCACCAATTTCAAATCGAGAAATCATCAGTAACAGTAATCTGTTTATAAGCCAACCATGGTCACTTAAAGATAACCAACGAGCAAATAAATGTTACACCCCATATCACAATATATGAGAATAGTGATTTTTTTCTTGTTCACTCTTTATCTTGTCTTGCAAACATCATTATAATTCCAATTGCAACAATAACTAATCAAATAAGAATCAACCACTTTCAAAGCGACTCTGTCATCATTTCTGCTGCAGTAAGTGGCTTTAAAATTCACATAAATCCAAGTCACATAATTCAAACTCACAATCAGACAAAAGAATTCAACCACAAAGCACAAAGTAATATCCCAAATATTGCTACATCAATAAATGCAGTTGGTTTTGACATACAAGCTAATGAAAACAATATTCATGACACTATAAGATATTTGATAGATTCTCTATCAATACCAGCATCTTTATTTACTTTACTTTTATGCTCTGCTATGTAACGGATAAAAATAAATCATGATAGCATAGCTAAAATAGTCATAGCCATCACTCAAAGATCAGTTTTGTTATCCACAAAAACTAAAAATGCTCACATACCACTACACAACCAAAGTAATAAAGTTGCCCATCAAGTAGCAAATCAAATTCATTTTGCATCCTCATTTTCATCTTTTTTTGCAACAAAGAAATCTAATACTTCCTTTATCAAAAGTAATCCAAATATTAAGCACAAAGGTCATGATAAAAAGTTCATTGATACAGCAATAGTATCTGGAGATAGCCAATTACCAGAGAATATAGACCCAATACTAAACCAAAAAGATATAAATGAATACCATAAATAAGGCATAGAACTTGCTGTTCACATATTTCACCATATTAATCAATGATTCTCTGCAATAACTTTTGGCATGTACATATATTCATGATTTGCATCCCAAGCAGTAGAATAAGGTATAAATGACAACTGAAATCAATAAAAAAAGTATACAAGTGAAAACATAATCAAAATAATTAGTAACCACCTTCGCCAATTCTTATTCGTATTTAATGAATTAATAGAGTCTCAAAGGATATTTGAATACAATTTCATTGAATCTCTCTCGTACCAAATGAAGAAACCAAGTCATAAAAAAATTATCCAAGAAAGCCAATTATAAAATATTCCAAATCAGATTAATGTCTGCCAAATAATCATCAATGCTCATAATCAAATTCAAAAATTTAAAAACATTTCTTGAATCCTATTTTCTTTAAAGTTAAATATCAATCTTGATAATCGAGTTCAAAATGCTAATGTTCATACTAAAAAATAAGCTCACAGTACAAACAATAATATTTCATTTACGATAAATAGCAAAAATCATGATCCAATTAATGATTGTTTAACTACTAAGTTTATCAATCAAAACAATAATGCTCAAATAAATATACTAATTGTAAATTTTCATAAAGAAAATTTTTTGCTTTTCAGTAAATAAAATACTGGTATCAAAGCAGAGATCAGCGCTCAAACAAGTACTTTTCGATTTGTCAAATCAGCAAACATTGTGTTGTAATAAGTATGATTGGCCATAAATTCTCTAAAGATTTCCATCCCAAAGAGTAAAATTACAGCAATCATTAGTCACAAAAAAATTTTTTCCAATAGACCTTTTTTCATTGATATAAAATTAAAAATAAAATATAAAACTATTGATATTAATGTATAATTTTTTTTCAAGAAAAAATACTGTTTTTAATTTTAAAAAATTATTGTAAACAGAAAATTTGTTTTATGTATCACAAGTATTACTTTCTAGAAAAATTCAAAATCAGGAATAATAAAAACTTTATCATCATCAACTCCAGACGTACAATTAACTTCGAAATTGTCAAAAATTTCAGTAGTTTCAAGTAATGACTGAATCTCAGATTCAAAAGGATAATTAAATGTGTATTTGTTTCTTAATGTTGGTAAATCTTCCATCCATTCATATCTATTTCAATCTATAGAAAGTACTGTGTAGCCATGATATATTCTTCAATCTAAATACATATCGATTGTTCAATAAAACTTATCGTCACTTATTATGAGGCTTCATCACAAATCTTCTCAATTAAAATTATATTTCATATTACAAGTCGTAGCTCAATTATTTTTGATAAAATCTGTTATGTAATCTAAATTTTTAGGTTCTCAATCTATAAAATATGATATATATTCACATCATCATTGAGTGTATGAAGAAACATCATTAGATATACAAGCAAGACATCAATTGTTGTATCAAAAACCATTGTCTCAACATACTGGATTAAAGTCAGAATTACAATTTTCAACTAAACGATCTTCAGCAGAACAAATAATAGCTGGTTTTTCATTCGAAGATATGCATTTATGTTCTTCGCATTCAATTGTACCTCTAATTTTACATTCATTGTTTCAAACTTTTCAGTTAATATCCAAATAATTGTTTATAATATTCTCTGAAACATCTTTGTATGTATTATTCACTAAATTGTAGCATCAAAATTGATATCATATTCATAGATTGTAACAATCACTTGCTGTCTCACAAAAATTATATCAGTTTATGATTTCATTTATTTGATCTTGATCTGGATAGGATTTTAATAAAATTTTATCAATTTCATTTACTTTATAATAATTATTTCATGTAACTGAATCAATTTTATTTATAGTACCCATAAATTGTACAGTATTTCATGGTAAAATTTCATTTTTATCATTGAAAAAATATTCTCGTTCTCATTTTGCTAAAAGAATATAGTCAGTATAATCATCAAAATTTCATTTTAATATTAAAGTTCACGTTGTAATATCTCAGATATTAAAATTTTCATCAACGACTCCTTCTATAACCAAATTTTTATCATAAAATAAAGGAGATTGGCTTTCGCTTCATCATTTTGAACATCATAATAAAAATAACGTAAAAACAAGTGCAAAAAATAATAAAGTCTTTTTCATTTTTTAATTTAATATATAAATAAATATATTCAATCTTTTAATATTTTTATTAATATTTTCAATATTATTTACTTACATATTACATGAAATAAAATGTAAGTTTTTGATTATACATATAATCTTTTTTATTTTGAATATGGATATTAAAAGTTATCTCCCATTTGTCCTTACTTTTTAATTACAATAATTCAATCTCATTTTTCCATATCAAATTCCTCATAAAAAATTTGCATTTTTTCCAAATATCAGTATAATGAAGACATCTTAGTTTTGAATTTAATCACATCATCCAGTATTATACTGTGTTTTGTGTTCAAAATATTACTAATATTTATCAAATAATTAGCATACTGATTCTTTTGTCAATCTATAAAGGCAAAATCAATTGTGTGTCAAATCAGTTCTTTTAACTTTATTTTTTGGAAATCAAAAGGGTATACAATCAAATTTTTCAATCCATACTTTCAAATATTTTGTAAACCCTCCATATAAGATGGATACGATATTTCAAAAGAATACAATACTCATCACCATTCTCTGATAGTATTTGCTATAAAAATAGAACTATATCATACGGCACTACCAATTTCTAAGCAAAATTTTGGTTTATATTGCCTGAGATGATTTCACAAAAAACTTTCAGTTTCTATACTAATTATCGGAATTTTTCTATCAGTGCATGATGCTCTAAGTTTACTTAAATTCATTGTGCTATAGGGAAATAAAAATTGATAAATGAATGTATATTACGATTTATTTTATTATTTACAATCAAAAAGAAAAATGGAAGACACAACAAGTTTATTTTGAAACCTTAATATTGATTTCTTAAACAAAAACAAATCAAAAAGAGGTAGACCAGACAATACAGACAAAAAACCAGAAAATAAGACAAAAAGATTTTTTGGAAAAAGAGATTGAAACGAAACACCAGAGATGACATCAGAAGCGTTTCTTCGTCATCTATGAAAGAAAAATTACACAGAATTTGATGATCCATACAAACTAATCAAAAAATGAGAAAAACCAGTTAGAATTTGAAGTTTGATGTGATTGGAACAGGTTTGACAATGTATGTTTATCGAATATGACAACGACATCATCATGATTGATGCTGGTATGGAATTTTGTGGAAAGGAAAATTTCTGAGCAGATTATATTATCCCAGATATTTCATACATAAAGAGAAATATCAAAAAATTGAGATGAATAGTTTTGACTCATGGACACTTGGATCACATCTGAGCATTAAAGGATATTTTGCCAGAATTAGGTTTTCCAATGCTTTATACGACTCCGTTGAGTTTATGAATTATAAAAAAGACATTTGAAAATCCAAAAGATGCAGAAAAATTGAAATATAAAATCATCGATCCTGATACAGATATTTTGAAATTATGATGCTTTACTTTGGAATTTGTACCTGTAAACCACAATATTCCAGAGACATTGGCAATAGCAATCCAAACTCCAAAAGGATTGATTTTTGATTCTGCCGATTTCAAAATCGATCATACACCTGCTATCGATAGACCAGCAGACTTAGCAAAAATTGCCAGAATTTGAGCAGAATGAGTGAAATTATATATCTGAGATTCATTGTGAGCAAACAAAAAATGACGATCAGTTTCAGAAAAGCAAATTGGAGAGAATTTGGACGAATTGATTCAAAAGACAAAAAATAGGATGCTAATCGCAACTTTTGCATCAAATATTGGTCGTATCATACAAATCGTACAAAGTGCTATCAGATACAACAAAGTAGTATTCCTTTCTGGAAGATCTATGGTAAATAACGTTGAAATCTGTCAGCAATTATGATACATCAAGGTACCTCAGTGATATATTCGCAAACTGTCTGAAGAAGTAGATACATTTCCAGATGAGAGAGTTTTGATTCTCTCTACATGAGCACAAGGAGAGGAGTTTGCTTCATTGACCAGGATGGCAAGGAATGAACATGCGTTTTTGAAATTTAGGAGGTGAGATACAATTCTCATGTCTGCCACACCAATTCCATGAAATGAATCTGCAGTAAACGATATGATAAACAATTTAGTATTCAAAGATATTCGTCTCATCACAAATGATGATATCGATGTGCATGCCAGTTGACACGGTTGTGCAGAAGATCACAAACTGATGTTGTCTTTGCTTAGACCTCAATTCTTCTTGCCATACTTCATGCCAGCAAAAGAAAGGTATGCACACAAAAATCTTGCAATTGATATGTGAATGCCAGAAAATCATATCCTCATGCCAAGTAGAAATGGAGAAATAATTGAAATGTACGACAATGTCACAGTTCTCGGAAAAGATACTTTGAAATTGGATACGGTAATGGTTGATGGAAAATGAACTGGTCACATGTCTGGAGAATATGTAATCAAAGCTCGTAGCATCATGGCTGAAGACGGAGTTTTGGCTTTGATTTTCAAAGTAGATGCAAAGACCAAAGAATTAGTCTGAAATATCCAAATCGAATCAAGATGATTTGTTTATTCTAGTGAAGTAAAAGATATTCATACAAAAATCGTCGATTTTGCAAGGGCTAAATATATCGAAAATGCAAAAAGGAGAATGCAAGTAAAAGATAATTTGAAAATATTAAAAGAAGACCTATGATCATACATCGAACAAATCATCGGTAGAGTGCCAATGATTATGCCAATGTTTGTATATATAAATAAAGACACAAAATTCGATGTAACAAAAGATGAAGCGATTCTCGGAATGACTATTGATGAGCAGTGAGGTTGAAAAGATGATGAGTAATTTCATATCAAATACAGAATAAGCCCCTTCAAAGAAGGGGCTTATTTATTTTTGTTTTCATTTTAATTGCGAATGGGGTGTCCTTCTTTTTAAATGTGGGGACTTATTTTACAAAAGTTTCTCCCCTTCTTTTTCAAAGAAGGGGTTGGGGGATGATTTTAAAATGGAAAATTTTTGGCTGATGCCTTTTTTTTCTTCTATATCCCAGAAATATAAAATCCACTATAATTTATTTCATAAATTTTTGATTAATTTATCAAAATCTGATTCTATAGATTGAGTCTTATTAAAATCATCATATTCACAAAAGGCTTTTTCTAAGGCCTTTTCATGCGAAATTTTTCATTTTCATTCCAAAATATCAAAACTATTAAAATTTAAAAATTTATTCACGGATTCTGCTAATTCGGACATTGTAAAAATGTGCATTTTTTCTATCTGATTTTCAATGTAATCAAAATAATTCGAAACACTCCTTTCTAATTTTTTTATTTCTTTTTCTGAAAGATAATTTTTTGCTACTATTGAATCAGATTTCAAAATTCTTCATTTTGGAGCATTTTTTCGTGTAGTCATTCACATAAATGGTTTGCTTTTGTCTGCTTTTTCATACACAATTTCTGCTGCAGTTTTTCAAGTGATAGCATAATGAAATTTATTTTGAATCGTTGCATAAAATTCTTTAGTTATCTCTGAATTGCTTTCATAATCTACACTACATTCAGCAAATAAGTCAGTAATTTGCTGCCAAATACGACGTTCGCTATTGCGAATTGAATGAACACGCTCAAGTAATTCTTCAAAATAATCTCTACCAAAATTATATCAATTTTTGAGCATCTCATCATCCAATGCAAATCATTTAATAATATATTCTTTCAAAATTTTTGTCGCTCGAATCCTAAATTTTGTTGCTTTCACGGAATTTACACGATATCAGACAGAAATTATCGCATCAAGATTATAAAAATTTACACTATTTGTTTGTGTTTTATCAACTATGGCTCAATGTGGACTGGCTATTTCCATTTTGGAAATAACCACACATTTATCCAATTCTCAACTGTCGAATATGTTTTTTAAATGTTTATTAATAGCTGGAATTTGAACATCAAATAGATTAGCCATTGATTTTTGAGTTAATCGTAATGTCTCATCTCTTACTACAGCTTCTATTTGGCTATCAGAATTTGGTAAGCTATACATTAAAACTTGGATTTCTCTTTTTACTCACGACATGATAAAAATATAAATAATAAAATATTACATTTTCATGTATACGAAAAAGAAATCTAATGTCAAATGAATTTTGGACAAATTTTATTATCTATTTATTAACTTCGATAAAAAATCATTGCATAATTCATTATCTATATCGTTATTTTCATTTAATATAAGTTGTTTGATAATTTCTCAATTAAATTGAGCAACTCATCTTGAACTTCTTCATGCCCAATGATCTTGTATTATTGTTCATTTTAGCAAATCTTTTTGAAAAACTGATACTAACGATTGATTCCAAATCTTATTTGGTTCTACTCATATAAAATAGAATAAAAAAACACTTTTGTTATTCTCCATAAATTCTAAAAATTTATCAATATTGTAAGCTTTAGGATTTGAATTTAATATCATTATTTTGGTTTTGATATCTGTTTTTGTGTAAAACAAATCAAACTCTTTTTCATAATCTCACAATCAATTATGTGTTTCTACTTTTGGTATTATAGACTTATTATGTAATGATAAAACTAATTCATTTTTTAATTTGTCATCTTCTCATGCAATTAAATATTCAATTATCCTTCAACGAATATTTACATTTTCAATAAAAGCAGCAATTAATATTTCATTTTTATATTTCTGTACTTTATCATCTAATTCATCTTTTAATATTTGAAAATTATTCGATTCAGTGAACCTTTTTGCTCTTTTAGGTGCATCAAAAATTATTGCATTTTCTGTTATTTCAAATTTTTTTCATGAAGGTGATATATTGTTTGTCGCCTCAACTAAACGAAGTAGATTCTCTTCAAATCCAATTTCCTTGTGTATTTCAAATAGAAATTTGAAATTTTGTGGCTTATTTTCATATCATGCATAATTTCTCAATATATCAGATCAGTTAAAACTTCATTTTATATTATCACATCTTAATTCTTTTGATGAATGGCTAATTTTCTTTAAAAATGTACTATTAGCAATATATAATATATTTTTTTCTTTTGTAGTTAAACAGACAATAAAAGGCTTATTGTCATATTTTTTTAAATTAGATAAAGATAATATTGTATTTGAAAATCAACCATTTCATGAATAACTGAAACGAATTCAATAATAATCAGAATAAAACACTTTTCTATCTTGTATCAAATCAAAATTTTCTCTCACTTTTTTTATTAGCAAATCCTTGTTTCAAATTCAATCTAATGCTTGAATGTAATTTAATATCTTTGATAATTCTTCATACATCTTTATAAACAATCAAATAAAGTAGTATTTTGTCTTCACTTTTTTGATTGTCTTTCTTGCAAAGTATTCCTTTCCCAAAAAACTCAATCTTCATATCATTGTATAGATTTGTTGGATTCTGCTAATTTTAGTCTATGTTCTGCAATAATCGAATAGTCTCTTTCTTTTTCTATTCATATATATTTTCTTCATAGTTTTTTAGCAACAACACTTGTTGTTCAACTTCATAAAAATGGATCTAATACAATATCTCATCTATTACTACTAGCTAATATTATTTTAGCAATTAGCTTTTCTGGTTTCTGTGTTGGGTGTGTCGTATTTTCTGGCATACTCCAAAAAGGAATACTTATATCTGTCCAAACATTGGATGGCATTGTTAATCTGAAATTTCAATCTTTTTCTTCAGCCCAATCTTTAGCTTCTCAATCATCTGTTTTATATGGAGCTATAACTTTTCTTTTAATTTTTACTTCATCAATATTAAATGTATAATGCTTATTATTTACTACTCAAAAATATATATCTTCAATACAATTTTTCCAATTAGCAGAAGCTCATCTTCATTTTTCACGTTCCCATGTTATTCTATTGATTATAGTAAAATACTTACTCATTATATTATAAACCGGTATTGATGATTTCCAATCACAACATATATATACTGAGGCATTATCTTTTGAAATTCTTTTTAACTCTGGGATTCGTAATTCCAACCAATTTTCATAATCTTCATTCGAGCTTGCTGCAAACTTTGTTCCAGCATATTCTTTTGTTAAATTATACGGAGGATCTGTAACAATTAAATCAACAGAATTATCCGGGATTTTCTTTAATAATTCTATTGAATCTCAATGAATTGTTTTGTTAATAAGTGATTGAAAATCTTTTACATCAGTAAGAACATTAGCATATAAAGTTTCTTGGTCAAGATTTTCAACTTTAATTGTTTTGTTTCTAGTACTTGTCATGTAAATAAAAATCACGGTGTAAAACACCATGGATTTTTTTAACACAAAAAAAGACACCATAATCCATGGTGCTTCAGAATAACAAGACTACTTTTAACAAGCAAGAATATTATTCCCACGAACTATGATGTCGTTTATTATCCTTGAATGTTAAAAGTATAATCTTTAATTATAATAGTAGTCTTATGACTGCTATTCTGAAGCAACTCCTTTATTATTTAAATAGTGTCTTTTTTCAAGTAATTTTTTTCAATGATTCCACTCATTTCCCAAACCGTAAAAAATATTGATTTTGGGAAATGGAATGGAGTGAAATTTATATTATATTTTTGCAAACAAGCGATAATACTAGTCCAACACTAGTATAACTATTATTTCCCAAATTGTAAAAAATATTGATTTTGGGAAATGAAAAAATATACTAAATATAATTTATATATAAAATATAATAAAAATATGACTCTCATTCAAAGATCGTACTTACAAAAATTAATCAATGTAATAGGGACTTCCGATGTAAAAGTAATTACATGAGTTAGACGTAGTTGAAAATCTGAATTACTTATCGCTTTTAGAAAATATATAGAAAGTACAATCGGTGATTACAATATCATAGACATTAATTTTAGTGATTATCAATTTAAATCGATAAGAAATGCTGATTCATTATATCAATATGTAGAATCAAAATATAATCCCGAAAAACAAAATTTTCTTCTAATTGATGAAGTGCAAATGTGTGAATGATTTGAAGATGTAATCAATAGTTTTCATAATTCAAAAAAATATGATATTTATCTTACATGATCCAATGCTTTTTTGTCTAGTAGTGATTTAGCAACATTATTTATATGAAGATCTTTTGAAATAAGTATATTTCCTTTTTCTTTCCAAGAATTTATTAAATATTTTAGATATGAAGATACAGATTTAGCTTTTTGAGAATATATAGATAAATGAGGAATGGCATGATCTTATCAATACGAATCCGCAGATGAAAAAAATGATTATATTAAATGAATTTACGAGACATTGATTCGTAGAGATATTATTGATAAATATCACATAAAATATTGAGAATTATTGGATAATATTACAAAATATCTTATGGACAATATTTCTAATATTACGACAGTTAGAAAAATAACTAACGAACTAAAATCAAAATGAACACCTATCAACCATAAAACAATTAGTGCATATATTCAATACCTTTGTAATGCATTTATTTTTTACAAAGTAAAAAGATATGATATTCATTGAAAAAAATATCTTTCTATGCAAGATAAATATTATTTGGTTGATCATAAATTTAAATATGCTATAAATTGAAATAAAGATAGAGATATTTGAAGAGTTTACGAAAATATTGTAGCAATAGAACTTTTGAGACGCTGATATGAAATATATGTATGAGTACTTTATAATAAGGAAATAGATTTTGTAGCTATGAAAAGAGATGAAGTGTTATACATACAGGTGTCAGACAATATAAGCAATGAAAAAACTTTTGAAAGAGAAACAACCCCATTATTACAAATTAGAGATGCTTATCCTAAAATACTTATATCAAGGACAAGACAAACAACTTATCAATATCAATGAATACACATAGTTGACATAGCACAACGATTGTCGGATAATAAACAATAATTATCGAAAATTTATATCCTTCGTTTCACTCAGGATGACAGAAAAATCCCCCCTATCCCCCCTTACTAAGGAGGACTATGGTTGCAATACAGAAAAGCCGATTCACCATACTCCTGTGATGCTTCAAGAGGTATTAAACTCTCTTCCAGCGAATCCAAAGATAGTAGTAGATTGAACACTCTGACACGGCTGACATACGAGTAATATGTTGAGATTTTTTTCTACAATTCAAAAATTATACTGATTCGACTTAGATCCGAATATTTTCAGAGAAACTAAAGAGAAATTACAGCCAGAATTTGGAGATAAAATAAGTTTCCAAAACAGATCTTATACTGAAATTCAATCAGTTCTTTGAAATGAAAAAGCGGATTTTGTTTTGGTCGATCTGTGAGTAAATTTGGAGCATTTCAAAGATTGAAAACGTGGATTTTCTACCAATATTGATGGAAAATTGGATATGAGATTTGATAATACAAATGGAAAATCAGCATATGATATAGTGAATCACTATTCAGCTCCAGAATTGACTAAAATTTTTGAAGATTATGCTGAATTTACTCCAAAAAAATCACAAGAAATTGCAAAAAAAATCGTTGAAACAAGGAAAAATCAACCAATAGAAACTACATTTGAATTGAAATTCCTCCTAAATGAGCTTGGGCTTGGGCAAAAAGCTTGTGCTGTGATTTTCCAAGCATTTAGGATTGAAACTAATAAAGAAATCGATAATGTAAAAATATTATTAGGAGAGATTCCTAATATATTGTCTGTATGATGAAGATGTGGTATCATCACATTTCATAGTCTGGAAGATAGAGTAGTGAAACAGTGATTCAAAGCATTGGCTGAGACTTGAAATTTCTCTTTAGTGTACAAAAAAGCAGTCCAGCCGACATATCAAGAGATTCAGAGAAATAGACCAAGTAGGAGTGCAAAATACAGAGTAATACAGAGAAACATTTAGTTAAATTTTATCCATGAAAAAATTCGCTTTTATATCGACAAATTCAATCAAAGAATATTACAATTTTTTGTTAAATAAAGAAAAATCAAGTAAATATTTATTAGATTTAATAAAAATCTCTGGAATACTTTTATTTGCGATAATATGCTGACTAATATATTTCCGTTTTATTTCACTATCTTCTACTCAATGATATTGGCTTAGGAGAGCAAATAGTGATTTGTCTGCTCTAAACTTTCAATATGAAATAGTAAAAACTGAAATATTAGAAAAAAATCAGCAAAATCGAGCGAATATGTACTGAAATAGTCAAACTAAGACAATTGTAGAAATTAATCCAGAATTTGTTGAACTTCCAAAAAATTCAGAATTAACTTACAGTAAATAAGAAAATTTTCTCCTTTTTAAAGGAGGGGGACCGCTTGCGGTGGAAGATTTTAAAATCCCTCGCCCTCAGCGTAGCTGAGCAAGCTTCGGGCACTCCCTTTAAAAAGGGAGAAAAACTAATGCAAATGTTCATCTTCCGTGAACATTTTTTTTGAAATTTTTCTATTTTCATTGTAAATTTTTATGTGCATTTGAGTAGAGTAGTCATATCATGTATCAGTCACTTGATGAGCACTTGTATATGGCCAATTTTTTATATCTTCAACTAATTCGTGATAAAGTGGATCGTAACTGACACAGCTTTCAATCCTTTCCAAATCATTAGGTTCAATCAATTTTGCTTTAAATCTTCATTCGAAAACAGGTACTCATCTATTGCTTTCATCTTTAGTTTTCTTTACATACATTGCATAGCTGACCTGGATTTTTCTCATGAAATCAGAGAGTTTTAACCCTTTTTCGGTATTCCTTATTACCAAATGGAAATGGTTTGGTACCATAGAATAAGCAGATAATACCAAACTTTTGTATTCTAATAAGTTTTCTATCACATACAGCATAAATGTCTTGTAATCATCCGCATTTGAAAATAAAACATTACCATTGAATCATTTGTTTGATACCAAGTAATAAGAATCTTCCAAAAAATCATCACGGTAGTTAGACATTTTAATCTAATATTAGATAAAAAAGTTTACCACTATTTTCATAATAGAGATAAAATGTAAATAATCAAGGATAAATTTTCTCCCAAAAAATTTGCATTATTTTTTTTTCTGATTATAATTAATCTAGCTAATAGCTAGTAGCATATAGCTGATAGCATATGAAATATAAAAGATTCCATAGCTATTAGCCATTAGCTATCAGCTATAAGCCAATGTTTATATATTAATAAAAATAAAATGGCAGATCAAAATCCACAAGTAAATCAAAATATAAATAATCCAAATGATAGCGATGAATTGTTTTGATGAAGTGATGATATTTTTGAAAATAGTGACTTATTGCAACCAATTGATTCTGAAATTGCTACAGCACACGAAGTTGTTAAATCACAAAATGATTTAAATAATTTCAGTTGAGAAGTGAATTCAAATCAAGTGTCAAATGGGCAATCTTTTTGAAATATCGTAGATGGGCAGCAGACACCACAATCTTTAGCCACGCAACAATCTGAGGCTATTGCAAGTGATGATCTTTTTGAAGAAACAAAACCTGTACAAAAAGAATCAAGCGACAACTTTGATGGCTTGTATGATGAGACGTCACAAGAAAATCAAAGCCAAAATAATGATGTTCCTGTAAATGATGATATTTTTGAGCAAGAGCCTGCTGTTGAAGAAAAGTTTGATGAAATTCCAGAAATCGATGATATTGCTCAAGTAGATGAACCACAAAGTAATATTCAACCTGAAGCTGAAAGGCAGCCAGAAGTAGAGCAACCAGAAATCGTTGAAACTCCAGAGATAGTGGAAAATTCAAACTCAGAAAATATTCAAGACAATCCAGACACACAAACAGAAGATGATGATATATATGATGATATCGATGATTTAAATGATATTGAAGATTTGGATGATATTGATGTTGATGATGTTGATGAAGTAAAAGATTTTAAAGAAAATAATGAAGAATGAATAATAAATGATGGAAATAATGAGGTAATAGAAAATGTGGTGCAAAAAAATGATGAAGAAGATGAAGATACTGAAAGATGATTTGTACAAAATAATGAAAAAGTTGAAGAAGAAAATGACGATACCACATATGTTGAAGAAGAAAATGATGAAGATAATCAAGAGTCATCAGATGATGATATTGAAAATAGTGCAATTCAAGATTACGAAAAATATGATCCAAATCTGTTTAAGACAGATGTCCAAAAGAAGTATTGAGAATTACAGTGGAAATCAGAAAAAATTCATGAATTGGTTTGAAAAGACCAAGATGTATGATTTGATCTATTATGATGAAATGATGATAGACAAAAAATTATTTATAAAATTACTTCATGAAGTGACTATGTTGAAATAGAAAAAGAAGAATTAAATAAAGCTGATGAATCTACAGTAACCAATGTTTTAGCTTTTGAATTGAGCGAAGATATAGAGCAAAATATGTCGTTGCAATTATATGTAAATGATATTGAGCTGTATGATGAAATCAGAGATTTACAAAATGATCAAAATAAGAAAATGCAAGTTTTGGAAAAAATGAATAAATTTATTTTCTTATTAGATGAAGAATATAAAAAAATTCAGAAATATAAAAAAGAAAAAGAGGAAAGAAATGCTGTAAAATGAGTTTTTAGAAATTTCTAGTGTAGAAAAATATTTTATTGCAGTCAAGACGAATTTATCTGTTGAATAGCTGTATTTTTTTGCTATAAATATAATGTTTATCAGATAAATAAATTCCAATGGAAATATTAGAAAATGTAAATTTGAAAGAGTATAATACATTTATGCTTCCAAGTATCGCAAGGTATTTCGTGGAAATAAATAAAGTAGAAGATATCCAAGAACTTATTAATTCAAATATCTACAAAAATATTCAAAAAAAATACTTTCTTTGATTGTGAGCAAACACAATCTTTACCAAAGATTTTGAGTGATTGATAATAAAAATTAATATTAAATGAAAAGAAATATTAGAATCTGATGATGAGATACTGATTAAAGTCTGATCTGGAGAAATTCGATATGATTTTGTTATTCGATGTGCAGAAAACAATTTCGTTTGAATGGAAAATTTAGCACATATTCCCAGCAGTGTCGGAGCGTCAGCAGTCCAAAATATTTGAGCATATTGAGTAGAGGCAAAAGATGTTATATATGAAGTGGAATGAATCAATCTAATCACATGAAAAACAAAAATCTTAAAAAATTCAGATTGTAATTTTTGATATCGTGATAGCATATTCAAACACGACTTAAAAGACAATTTTTTGATAACATATGTTACTTATAGATTTAAAAAACATTCAGAGAATTATAGCTTCAATACTGAATATGCTGGTATCAGCGAAAAAATTGCAGAATTGTGATTCAATTCAGAAAAAATTAAGCCGATAGAATTTGTACAAGTAATTACAGAAATTAGAAAATGAAAACTACCAGATTGGCACGAAATTTGAACAGCATGAAGTTTTTTCAAAAATCCAGTAATTCCTATCCAACAACGAGATAATTTACAGCAAGAATTTTCAGAATTAAAATGATTTGAAGTAGAAGAGTGAATAAAACTCTCTGCATGACAACTTATCGATATGTGTGGATTCAAGTGAAAATCAAACTGAAAAGTTTGAACTTACAAGACGCATGCATTAATTTTGATAAATGAATGAAATGCAGAATGACAAGATGTTATCAGCTTTTCAAAAGAGATTCAAGATTCTGTTCAAAATAAATTTTGAGTAAAAATCGAACCAGAGGCTATTTTTGTTGAGTAAATAAACTTTTTTTTACAAAAAAAGCCACATTTGTGGCTTTTTATTTATGTTACTAAATAACTAATCTATTCAACAGTATTCTCAACAACATCTTCTTCAATAGCTTCATTTGAATTATCTTCTTCATTGTTTTCTTCATTGTTTTCTTCATTGTTTTCTTCTAAACTCTCGTTATTATCCTCATATTCAATTTCCCAATTTTCTTCATCTACATATTCATCATCTACATATTCGTCACCATAATCTAACCATTCATCCATAGATGTAAATTCTATATTTGTTGGTAAATCAAATACAGAATCGCTTTTAACTCATTTTGCACATTTTACACTTGTGTTTTCATCAACTTCATCAAATCCAGCCAATTCTTCATCTATATCTATATCATATGATACAGACATTCCAACTCATTCTCCATAAATACTTCCCCAGACATACATTTTTCCATCTTTTGCTACTGTGTACATGGTAGCATCTTCTCCATCTACAGTACTTTTTGTTATCTGGCTTATCATACCATCTTTTATGTACATAGTAGATAATCCTTGTTCTTCTCAGTCAGAATAGGTTAGATCGCATGTAATGGCATGTGTGTCGTTATACATGGAGAGCATGTCTTCGCTACTTGTAATAGTAACAGAATTATTAGATGTATTATTACATCCAGCTAATAAAACCACACCCAAAGATAGGGCAGAAAATAATCATAATTTTTTCATAATTACAAAACATTACAAAATAAAAAGTTTTTCACAAGATTTATTATCAAAATTTGATACAATTGCAAGTGAAAGTTAAGGTTTTTTTAAAATAAAATCAAAAACTTAATCCATTAACTACATTGCTATTGCTCTCCACATAAATTTATCTCAATTCAAAGTGGTGATTATCATGGTTTTTCATCAATCTTCATTTACTATTATGCTATAATTTCATCCATCAATATGAAAAGCGTCTTCCAAATCCATAGATTCTCATTCACAAGCCATCAAAGTTTGTAATAGAGACACAATGATTATTCATTCTTCATCATCTCAATCAAAAACTACATCTCATCACATGTTATTACAAAATTTCGTATACAATTTTCAGTCATTCGTAATAGTCATACCGTAATCTCAATCCACTTCTTTTCAGTTAAAAGCCAATAAATTCCATTTTTCTCAATCAATAATTTCTTCTTCCTCTTTTTCAACAATTTCTTCCTCCATATTCTCAGGTCCTTTTACAACTACATTTTCTTCATCAATTATTTCCACTTCTGTATTTTCCTGTGCTTTATTCATACATCCAGTTAGCAAAATTACACTCAAAGCAAGAGTAGAAACTAATCATAATCTTTTCATAATAATATTTATTACTTTGTAAAAAATCACCCCTACCCCCTCTTTGATAAAGAGGGGGAACATCCCCTTCCTGACTTGCCGAAGGCAATCCCGACTTCAGCGGGGAAGGAAGGGGCTTGGGGATGATTTAAAATTATTTTTTTCCATATTGAGCTTTGTCTCCCAATTTTTCTTCGATTCTCATTAATTGATTGTATTTAGCTATCCTATCAGTCCTACTTGCAGATCCTGTTTTGATGAATCCAGTATTCATAGCTACAGCTAAATCAGCAATGAAAGTATCCTCTGTCTCTCCAGATCTATGAGAAACTATAGCTCTCATTCCATGTTCGTGTGCTAAATTGATTGCATCGATAGTTTCACTCACTGATCCGATTTGATTCAATTTAATCAAGATTGAATTTGCTAAATTTTGATCAATTCACATTTGCAATCTCTCGATATTTGTCACAAACAAATCATCTCATACCAACATTATCTTGTCTCAAAGTCTGCTGTTCATTTCTTTCCATCATTCAAAATCGTCTTCAGCCATTCCATCTTCTATAGATATAATAGGATACTTATTACACCAATCTTCAAACAATCCACATAGTTCGCTTGCATTGAATTTTCTTCATTCTCCGGCTAAATTGTAAACTCCATCTTCATAGAATTCAGAAGATGCTACATCCAATGCTAATTTGATTTTTCATGTATATCATGCTTTTTCTATAGCTTCTACTATCACTTGCAAAGCTTCTTCGTTACTTCATAAATTTGGAGCAAATCATCATTCATCTCATACTGAGGTTGCAAGTCATCTTGCTTTCAAAATTGCTTTCAAATTATGAAACACTTCAGCTCCATATCTCAGTCATTCGCGGAAATTTGGTGCTCAAACTGGTACTACCATAAATTCTTGGATATCAACATTATTGTCTGCATGAGATCATCCATTCAAGATATTCATCATAGGATAAGGTAAAATATGTCATTTTCACTCTCCTACATAATCATATATCGCTTTGTTTTCACTCTTTGCACAAGCTACTACAAATGCCATACTTACTCACAAAATTGCATTTGCACCAAATTTACTCTTGTTCTTTGTTCAGTCTAATTCTATCAATAATTTGTCCAATTCTCTATAATTTGCAAAAGATTTTCATTCAATTGCAGCTTTGATGTCTGTGTTTACATTTTTTACAGCAGTCAAAGTACCTTTTCCCAAGTACCTAGATTTATCTCAATCTCTCAATTCCAAAGCTTCATGTACTCATGTACTAGCTCCAGATGGTACTATAGCTCTACCAAAACTTCAGTCAGCTAAAGTTAATTCTACTTCTACAGTTGGATTTCATCTACTATCCAAAACTTCTCTTGCATATACGCTTTTAATTTCAGCCATGATTTTTTTCTTGTAATAAACTAAAATTTTGAATATTCATTTTATTATTTTGTGTTTATATTTCAAACACAATGATGTTTAATTATGCTTGACATTTATTGGTGTTTTATTATAATTATATTAGTAAATAAAACATTAAACTAATAAAATTCATTAAAACTATGGACTTCTTCAAACTTTATTTGGCGATTGTTTTCGCTATTGCTGGAATCGTGTTTTTTGTTACCACATACACGTGGAATAAAGACATTGTCACAAACAAGTTGCCACTTGGTTGGTGGCTCGTAGCAGTTGGACTCGTCCAATTTATGGTTGGACTTGGAATAGCTTTGCTGTATTTCCCAAAAATTGGTGAAAACATGACAATCTGTATCACATCAGTAATTCTTTTCATTTTATCATTTTTGCTGTGGTGCTACAGTGCTATTAATCACAGTAACTAAGATGAATGGAAAATTCAAAGCTTCTCCTGGTTTTCAAGAGGAGCTTTTCGTATTATAAACTTTTTCTATTTTCTGATCATCATTGTATGAATTACTCATTGATTTGGAATATTCATTTTTGGTGTATTACATTGATGTGCTAAAATCACACAAGATAAAATAATATTCACAATAATCAAAATTCATACGATTATGAGTGTGGTAAAGTACTTGTCCTTAAACCAATTTTTTGTATCAACTTCAAATTTCATGATAATTTTTTTAAAATATAAAATTGTAATTATATTATAGTCATCTACCTTAAATTAATCTTAAAACAAATAATGTTTCTATCGTTCTGAGTACTGCGCCCAGCTTCAGCAGGGTAGCGAAGAATCTAAAAAAATAAGATTCTTAGTTCCGTTACACTACATTCAGAATGATAATATTGATGTTTAGTCGCTGAAGTCAGTATCAATTACAATACTGTATTCATATTTTGGGAATGCTTTTTTTATCTCACTTTTTATCTCCCTTATAATTTCTTCACTATTTTCTTCTTTAAAATCAAATATCAAATCAAAATATGCAGTTTTTAAATCTTCATCCACATAAAATCCATGCATTTGTATTATCGTTTTATATTTTTTCAAAATTTTGCTCAATTCTTTTTGGATTTTTCCATATTCTCAAGTATCATTACAAGCATAGATTCCGAGCGTGATAATTATTCATTGTTCATTGAAAATATCATTTGAAATTTTTCTAGTCAATCTGTGTATTTCTTGAGCAGTAGTATCATCTTTTACTTGGATATGAGCCATTGCAATCAAATTTTTTGGACCATAGTTGTGTAAAATTAAATCATATACCCCCAAAACTCAATCATAAGATAGTATTTTTTGCTTTAATTTATTTATGATTTTTTCATCTGCTCTGGTTCAAATTACATCATTTACCGATGATTTCAGTATCTCAAATGCTGATTTGATGATAAATAGTGCTATCACACATCACAGATATCATTCCAAACTAAATCACCAAATCATACTGATAATTGCAGCAATCAAAGTCGATAAAGACAAAAATGAATCGCTGATTGCATCGACTCCACTCGCTATCAGACTTCCAGAATTTAGCTTTTCTCATTGTGCTTTCACATATTTTCACAAAATTATTTTGGAAATAATTGCTGCTACGATGACAATCAGAGTATATACTGAATACGTTGCTTTTTCAGTATGAATTATCTTCAAGACAGACTCCTTGAGTGCGACAAGGCCTGCAACCAAGACTATCAGAGCAATTACCAGAGCAGAAAAATATTCAATCCTTCCATGTCCGTATGGATGTTCTTTGTCTGGCTTTTTGTTTGACAATTTTGTTCATACGATAGTGATTATAGAGGAGAGTACATCACTCAAATTGTTCAAAGCATCCAAGATAATTGCAATTGAATTTGAGATAAATCAGACAATTGCTTTGAAAATCACTAAAACAATGTTTGTGATTATTCAGACTATACTTACTTTGATTATTTGTTTTTCTCTGGTCATGGATTTTGATGTAATGTTAATTTTTTTGATAATATATTAGAATTAGAATTCTATGCAAGTGAAAATATATCCTTACAGACAATAAAGCGAGAATTCTCTGATTAAATCGTCTAAAAATCTATTTTTCATGTAGTTTTTCTGTGTATCATCAATAAGTTCTCATATTCAATATAAAATATTGTTTTGAATTTCTTTTTTATGCTTGTCGATAAAATTCAATAAATACTTGATATATCATTTTATATCCAAGTCTTTTCAAATCATTTTTTTAGTTCTGATTTTTATAATTTTTTCATTAATGGGGAAATTGTTTTCCATAAGGAATTTTATGTCAAATAAATCTCTATTTGCTATTGAATTTTTCTGTTGGTACCTACTCAAAAATGCACATAACTTATGTGCAAACATATATGAAATATCCATTATTTGTACACTTGTTCATAGTAGTGATTTGATATTATATGAATTTTCGTACATTTTTGTGTTAAACTCTAATTTCAGTTTTTTTTCTCCTCAATATTGTACTATAAATTTGAAGCTATAAGCTAATGTTCATTCAGGTTTTATTTTTATTCATTTCTTTCATAAATTATTTTTTAATAATTCAAAAATTCATTGCTTCAAATCCGTTATTTCATCTTTTGTTAAATCTTTTAAAATATCAAAATCTAAGTCCACAGAAAATCTAGGTAATCAGTAGAAAAAATATAGAGCAGTTCATCATTTTAATCACAGAATCTTTGCATATTCGCTATCAAATAATATTTGTAAAATCTGAAACATTATTGATTTGTGCTGTTGTTTTCGCATATCTGGTCTTTATATTCTAAAATATTTTTTAAAAAATGTTTTTTGTATAAATTGTAGATTTCTCAAATTTCAAGTAACTTATCCCAATCTAGTCATGATAGATTATCAAAATAAAATCCAGGACTTCTAAATATAATATCACAAAAAGCTCTTTCTTTCGATGCTATATCGTATCAATTTTTGTGTTCAATTCATTGCATTTCAGTGAAGATTTCGTTTGGTAGTTTGAAAAAATCACAACTCAGATTTATACTTTCAATATGTAGTGATTTGTGATATTTACAGGCAATTTTTATCGTATTATCATATTGAAAAATTATTCATTCTTTTTGCAGTACAGTTTCAAAGCTGATATATGATGGGCTATATATTTTATTTGCAATGCATAAAAAATCATCATCAGAGAAACTTTCAATTATTCATGGAAATGTATATATTCATTTTCTGATAGAAATTAATTTTTTATTTTTTAAGTTATAAGAAAGTCTTTTTTGAAATGTGTTTCCATCTACTCATCGTAGTATTTTTAGTTGGTTTGAGGTGAGTATTTTGTCTGTGTATATCATTATATTTTAGTATAGCAATCTAAATATGTATAAAATTATACATATTTAATTTTAAAATGCAAATTTTTTGTATGAATTTTAAAATTAGTTTTTCCCCAATTTTTCACAAAAAATTTTCAAAAAAATGCACTTTTTTTCAAAAAAGTCTGAAAACGCAGTTACTACCACGATAAAAAAGTGCCAAAAAATTTGACATCTTTTTTTTTTTTGCATATAATTAAATTGTCATAATGACAATTTTTATATTCTAATTT
>CALCYP010000038.1 GCA_937906635.1 uncultured bacterium
GCTCCAGTCTGGACTGCAATTCCTCTAATTCCATACCTTCCTATTTTTCTACAAATATATTTGTGACAAACAAAAGAACGGTTAATCAATATGTTTTAATAAAAATTTCCCTGTTTTGATTTTGTTTACAATATCCAAATATGAAAATACAATACCCAAATCAATGTTGGCATATTTTTCACTCATTTCCCCTATAAACTCTTGTTCTTGATTTGTTTTTTATTATCATAATGCAAAATTATTAATTAATTTCCTAACTACAAATTATTTTTTCATTTTTTAAAGAAATACCACGGCTTTCCGTTTGAGTCTTTTATATATATTTGGAATCTACGAGAAGACTCATAAAAAACTCTGTGGAAAAATATTCCTGTTTTAGTATTGACATTTATACTCACCCATTATAGCACTTTAATGTGCACTAGCCGGTGGTACTGGTACTTGGGGCATCTCTTTACGTTATTCTTATGCACGACAACTGTGGTGTTATGGCTTTTAGGTCTTACTGATACAGAATCATTACCCCAATAGTCAAAGTGGCATCCTTGTTTCTGCATTTCCTGAGTAATCGCAATTCTATTGTATAGTGTATCACGGCATATTTCTTCCCATGTATGATTTCTTGCATTTTCCAGAGTAATGACAAAGAAATAGCCTGTCTGGTTTTGATCGAATCTAAAAAGAGGGTAATATGATCGGTGATAACTTGCAGAGGAGTCAGGAGGAACAAGATCATGTCTGCCAATAGATAGTTTATCGCTACCATTTATTTTTGTTTTTAAGCAATAAATAATTAAAGAATCGCCATTAGGAGTTATCCAATGGTGTGAAAAAAAACGGGCAGAAGTTATAGTATCACTATCAGAAGTTAAAGTATCCCAAGGTGCTGATGGCAGAAACGACTTGGTACTATCAATCGTATTGTAGCCGCCATAGCCAATCAAGATTGTGTCATTTGTATGATTTGTCACATGAACAACATATACAGTATCAAAAACACACGACGATAACTCCATGAGAATCAAAGTTATGCACATTCCAACAAATAATTTATTCATATAATATCCAATTTTGTGACAATTGCTTTGCAAAAATATGAATTTTACTCAATACTAACAAATAAATTATCAGAAAAATTGAGCTAATGCTAACCGAATTTTGTTAAGAGTACTAAGTGGACTAGCTATTCTATATCCCAAACTACCTCCAAGCCATTTAAGGCCAAAGTATTGTCTTGACAAATAGTTCGCCCATGTTTCAGTCCAAAAAGAATCATGAACATGTAATGGATTAATATTAGAATAACTTGCACTTGCAGCACTTTCAGGTGCTATAACAGAATAATATGCTTTAGGACCAACTTGTTTGTATTGCAGAACATGTCCATATTCGTGTTGTACAGAGTGTCAGACACTTTGTGATCTACATACAACTACAACGATTAATCAATATGTGTTAATAAAAATTTCCCAGTTTTAATTTTGTTCACAATATCCAAATATGAAAACACAATGCCCAAATCGTAATTAACATATTCTTTTCTCATTTCGCCAATAAACTGAGTTTCTTGATTTATTTTCCAAAAATGCCAGTTATATGATTTTTTTATTGGACCAACATCGTAGGTCCATCTGAACATTATTTCATCAGGATTCCCAACATTGGAATAGTTTCCCACTTTGTACCATGCATTATATAGTATTCCAAAACGTAGGATTGCATGTGCATAAAAGTAGACATCATCTTTGACAATGTCTTCAAATACAGGGACATAGTCCATTGGATAATGCTTTGCGAACACTCGAATAACAGAGCTGTTAAGTACTGTCATGTCATTAGCAACATATTGAAAGTAGCATT
>CALCYP010000039.1 GCA_937906635.1 uncultured bacterium
AAATTGTTGAAAAAGCAAAAGGGTTAAAACTAAATAATCTTCAATTTTCTGCGTTAAAAAAGCTTACACCTGAAGTAGCTGAAATATTGGCAACATTTGAGTGAGAACTACACCTTAATTGATTAGAAAAAGTAGACCAAGAAATTTTAAATAAATTTATAGATGGGCAATGTGCAAATGTACATTTCAAATGAGGTCAATTACGGAAAAATAATGGCGAGACTTCTATATATATAACAAATGACAAGAAATATTCAGTAAATGAAATAACAGATGAGGTACTTGCACAACTAGTAAATTGAAATTCAACCTCTTGAAGTACATGAAGCTCTGGTGAAAATATATGATCTTGAGCATCAAGCTCAGCTACAACATCAACTTCAACTACAGGATGATGATCTGTAGAAGTAGGATGAGGGACAACCGAATGATCAGATATCAAAGACAATAGATGAAACCATGAAAAAGATTCCGATGTTCAGCAACAATATGAATGAGTATGATACAACATAGACAATCCAGAAGCTATAAGGCAAGCAAGTACAGATGAAGAAGCTATACAATTTTTGACCAAATGATCATGAAAATGAGTATTTTTCATCGCAAGATTGTTTGGAAAGAAAAAACATAATGCAGAATTGAGTATCGTTGATGCAAATTATGAGCCAACATGACAAGAAAAAACAGATTTAAATAATTTGAATAAGTATCTTTTGGAGTGTAAAGACAATCCAACAGAAATATTTACAAAGATATTTAGACAAAATAAAGATTTTTGAGACAATGAGAAATTATGAAAATTATATGATTTGTATCGAGAATGTAGAAATGATCAAAATGGGACAAAGAAATGAGCGTATCTAAAAAAGGTAATGTGATTGCTTGAAAATTATTTTGTTAGATGAGTAAAAGGTAAGGATTGAAAAATCATCACAACATTTAAGGATATGTACAACAGTGAATTAATTTGAATTAAAAAAGATTTAGAAAACAAAGAAAGAAGAGCAAAAAAAACATTAGATGATAGTGAACAAACACAATTACAAGAATCAGGATGAACGGCATTAGAAGCTGCAAATACAAAAACACAATTAGCATTGCCTAGTGAAAACTTTGCTGAATTTAAAGAAAAATATGGATTTGATAGTAATGCTGAAACACAATTTGCAATGTGCCTTTGTGATTTAAATGCTGATTGAAGAGTTGATAGTAGAGATATGAGTGCAAAGACATGACAAGAATTATTTAATTTAATTAGAGATGCAAAAGTTGACCAAAAATATTGAATTTTGGAAAAATGACCTATGTACAATATTTTAAATTTTGCTAAAATCAAAGCAGAACAAGACGGACACGCAAACACGGCAGAATTTTTGAAATGAATCGACCTAAATGGTACAGATGAAGAAATTATGAATAAAATAAAAGAAAGACCTTTGACTATACAATATCTCAGATATATGCTTATAAATAGTCCAATGAATATGGCAAATAATATCATCCGTTATGGTTGAGTAAAAATAGAGACAGAGAATACTGGAGATGATTTGATGTTAGATAAAGAGACAAGGGAAGCAATAAATAAAATTATGTCAGATGAGAAATTTGAAGAAATATACTGAAATGCTTACCAACAATTAATAGAGCAAGGTCTTAACGACACTCCAGAAATCAAAAAGAAATGAAGGCCAATAATCGCTTTAGCATTGTTTGAGTCAGCTTGAAGTTATACGTGAGGTATATCTTGATGATTTGATTTTAGTTTGTGAAAAGCATGAGATATAGCATTTGTGCTGGGAGCTGGTGTTTGACCAGATTGAAAGTTAATGGCATGAGTTTCTGTAGCATACGGAAAATCATGGGCGTTAGGTAAACGTAAATGATCTATCATAAGTGTATGAGTATCATGATGATTTAATGTTGCAGAGTGAAATTTTGTGCCAATGGTTATATGATCTCTATGATTTGATCAAATGATTAATTGACCAAAATTAGAGAAAACATTAGAAGAAAGATCTGCAAAATTTTTATGAATAGATGGAAATGCTTGAGCTATTTGATGAGTTCCAGTACGATGAGTTTGATTATCATTTAGCCAAGATAAAATGAAATGATTAAATACTACATATGAATCTATAAAATGAGATCTCGGAAATACATTAAAAGAATCATTGAAAGATCAATGGCCAAATAGTACAGACAAGACAGAAATTAGGACACAAATGATTGCTTCCATAAAAACAGCATTGGAATCTAGATATGGAAGGACAAACAAAAAAGAATTAGATCAAGCTGCACAAAATATTTTTGGATGAATTTCTTATTATTTGACAGAAATAGAGAATCCTTCTCAAATTACAGATGAACAAAAAACAGCTATTATAGAAAAAGTAGCAGAAAATTATGCAAATCAATGGAGAAATAAGGCAATGTCAGAATTAAATTGAACAAAAGAACTTGAAAGAGTTCGTGTTTGAGTAGAATTCTTAGCATGATTTTGGCCTATCCCTATGGCTTCAATAAGTATCAAAAAATATGGAAATCTTACAGCAAATGAGACAGTAGAAAGTATGGAAAATTATTATCAGAGACTATCTTCTGGAATATGAATGAATTATATCGATAAATTTGTTTCAAAAGAATGAAGAGATAAATGATCCCCTACTCCTGAATGTATAGAATACTTAAATAGTAAATTATCGGTTTTATCACCAAGTGGAGATGTTCCAAAAATCAAAAAAATATTAAATTTAGATAAATATAAATATGATTTACAGATTCCTAGAAATTTATGTAAATATATAAATATATCTTACGATCCAGAATTAGAAAATTATATGAAATATGATGGAAGTAATGATAGTTTTATGATACCGGCAAATATAAAAATATGATTGCTAACATATAGTAGGACAAATGATGGTAAATATAATTTGATACTGTGAGACTTCAAAAAATGAGATTGATTTAAAGATTTAAATCTAAACTCAGAACCTAAATGAGATACCACAAAATATGAGCGAAAAGAATGAGAGTTACAGATTACAGAGTCAGCAATAAATGGCAATGAAAAAATGAAAAAATTATTTGAAAATCCAGAATTCCCATTGTCAGAATGTATTGAGTCAAAAGATTGAAAAGTTTATTTCAAAGAAAAAGCATGATTTGATATTGTAATAAATAGAAATTGAGAAGTATGATTCCCGCAAAATTGAATACTCTCAGCTCCAGAGTATGGAATGTTGCAAATAACAAAAGCAGAAGATGGTACATATTCAGCAACGTTTGATGGTTCAATAAAAGATAAATTGACAATAAAGTATATAGATGTAAAGAAAGCTAATGAATATGCTGAAAATAGTAAGAGAGATATTGATCTAAAAGACACATTTAATCAATATACAGAGTTGAATAATATGTTTGATCAAATTGAAACAAAACTTTCAAAATTGGATGATGGTCAATGGTGAAATTATGCAGATTTCATGGATTATGCAAGTAGTATGATAGATGGAGTTCTTGACGAAAATAATTATGGTAGAGCTTTTGATAAACTAAAAGATATGTTATCAAAATTAAATGCACGTGATTTAAGTGATACAAATCTAAGTGCATTGAAACAAAAAATAGATGGATGAGGACTCTCAAATATAGAAAAAACTTTGATAGTAGATAGATTTAAAATGCTATTCTCATACCATATAAGT
>CALCYP010000040.1 GCA_937906635.1 uncultured bacterium
AGAAAAAACTTTGATAGTAGATAGATTTAAAATGCTATTCTCATACCATATAAGTTTGACAGATGGACAAAAAGATTGAGCAAATTTAGTGAGTGCTATCAATGGAAGATGAAATGTATATGAAAGATTGACATGATACAATTGAGAAAAAATTCCAAAATTATTACATTGATATAGAGATAAAATTTTGAGTCAATTAAAAGACAAATCCAGTTTGCAAAGAGAAGTTCGACCAAGTCTTGTCGGTATGACAGCCTTTTATAGATACAATAAAGATTGAAGGAGAATAAAAGAATGAAGATGATATTCTATGACAGAAATGTGAAGGACAACTGTCTTAGGATGAGCTTATAAAGAGCTGACAGACGATGATTCAAGAAATCGATTTATATCAAATCTAAAGAAAAGTGAAGCTCATAAAGCAATTTTAAGTGAAGCCATCACAAGTAAAGTTCAATCAGTTCCATGATTAGAAGGAATAACAATAAATAGCGATCAATTGATAACTCTTTTGGAATGAAAAGAGCTTGACATTTCATGAAAAAAATTTACAATTGAAATGAAATACATGTTCTACTTGTTATGAGAATGTTGAAACGAATCTATTTGAGTTAATTTAGAAAAAATAATTATAAAAGGAGCTGGTGGTGGATGAGGTGGAGAAACTTGAACTACTACTATAAACATATGACCAGAACCATCATATGAAAATATTGCTGGTTTGAGTATCGATTGAGTTGCAGCAGAAAGTAGACTAAATATAGGAACTTCTAGATCTCAGACATATTGAATTACTGTAGGAAACAAAAAAAATCAAGAGCCACAGGATGATCCACGATCAAATCCAGATTGATGAGACAATAACGATAATCCACGATCAAATCCGAATTGATGAGAGGATCCAGATAATCCATGATCAGGACCAGGTGGTTGAGAAAATCCAGACAATCCATGACCAAATAGTTGAGATAATTGACCTATCGGATGAGATAATGATGGATTAGATTAAAAATATAAATATTTATTGTTTAATTAAATCGAAAATGAAAAAACCTATAGCCAGTCTGTTTGTTTCAATAGTAGCATTATGTTGATTTACTGTTGCTGCGACTATTCCAGTAACGGATCTATCATGACCAACTTCATGTAATTCTAACGAAACACAGAATTTAAATTATTATTTAACAAGCAACGGTTTATCTAGAAAACCTTATGATGTGTTTTGAAATACTGTTGATTCTTTAGTTTGATGATGAAATAACGGTTCATCAATAAATATTTGGAAGCATGGTGTTATTTCTAGTTGTAATACATGGAATAGAATAAGTAATGTTGTTTCTGCTAGTGATTCAAATTGAGCACTAATTTTCTTAAACGCAGATAATTGTGTATTCAATATTCCTAATTATACCAAAGTATCAAATCCAACGGCTGTAGATGCTCAAATACATTATACTATCTGATACAGATTAATCTATAACGGATGAGCAAATACAATGACCACGAGATTGTATCATAGAGATTATTGAAATGATAATTGGACATGTTATCCAGCATGAAATAGCGTATCAAATTCTGATAATTGTTCTGAAGTAACAGTTAAATATTGATCTCAGAAATACCATACATGAGAATGTCTAAATTATAGAGTATTCTGGTGTTGAGATTGATTAGTAAATAGTCCATATGGTACCAATTATGATAACTGAAATCATGTAGAGCAATGTGATCCAAACGATCCGACACAGGCTTGATGGAATAATAATTGATACACTTGTAATTCTTCATGTCAATTGGTGCAAAATACTCCAAATCCACAATGTAATAGTACATATAGTTGAACTCATTACACAAATACAATTGCATATCCAAACTGGTTAAATCAAAATATGAATCTTTGTGCACAATGAACAGTGACAAATTTTACAAATCGATGGAGCTGATATGGACATGCAGGACATTATAGTTGGACATGTAATAATTCTGCTGGTTCCATAAACTGTACAGCAAATCAAAATTGGTGTTGAGACTGAATAAGAAGCACAAGTAATGGAGAACAATGCGACCCTAACGATCCTAATCAAACCAATTGGTGAGTATGAGGATGTAATTCTGATTGTACAAAAAATAACACTCCTACACCATACTGTTGAGATGGAATTTTGCAAAGTAACGAACAATGTGATCCAGGAAGTGGAAATTTCTGAAATGGATGTAATAGCAACTGTCAACTTATGACTCCTTCATGTACATTGACTGTAAATCCAAATCAATGAACAATTCCATTAACTACAACAATAAATGGAAATAAACCATCTTGGGCTACATATACAAATTTACTTTTTGGAGATTGACAAAGTCAAACTAATCCTACATTTGCATTAACTCATACATACACCACTGTATGAACTTTTAATTTGACTTTGACTGTACAAAATAACTACAATGGACAAGTAAACTGAACAAAGCCAACTGCTACTTGTTCTGCTAGTGTAACAGCTACACAACCTTGAAGCCCAGTCCCATACCTATTGAAGCAACAAAAGACATGAGGTATGGCAAACTTCACTACAAACCAGATAAATGTAGAAATCTGAGACATCATTACATATAAAGTGAATTTCTGAAATTCTGGAACTGTAGCTGCTACATGAGAAGTTTGGGACATTTTACCACCATGTACAAATTATCTGACATCAAGCATATATTTACCAGCTTGAACAACTTACAACTGACCTACAGTATGACCAGTAAACGCATGAAATCAGACAATGGTAAAATACTCTAATTTCAGATTAAATCCAGGACAAGGATGATATATGCTGATTCAAGCACAAGTTAGATGAACAGGAATGAATTGAATGACCAGCTGCCAAAATGTGCATTCATACCTAAATACATGATATTTCAAATTTGTGTGATGAAACACCTTATCTAGTCAAGTAATAGCCATCAGACCTGAAACACCACAAAATCCACATTTGACTATAAACAAAGAGCTTTTGACTGCATGAGATATGACTGCATGAAGCACAGTAGTTTACAAAATCACTCTAACAAACGACTGAAATGCGACATATCATAATGCATATATTTTAGATGTACTACCAAATGCTATCCAATATCAGACAAGTAGCATCCAAAACGTAACAAACTATTTGTTTGAACAATGAACTACATGAAATAATGAGTACTATTTTAAATATTACAACTTTAATTTAAATGCTGGTCAATCTGCAATTGTTTATCTGACTTGAATATTGAAGGAATGATTTGCTTTCAGTGGAACAACAAACTGTGCATTCACTTCCGGAGACGATAGTTGTGTATTATTTCCTTCTGACCCTATCCCATTCATAAAGAAATGGCAAAAGGTTTGAAACATGAGTTTCACAGATGAAATTATCCAAGTAGAATTAGGAGATACTATCACATACAAAGTGGATTTCTGAAATATTTGAAATAGATGAGCTACATGACAAGTTTGGGATGTTTTACCACCATGCATAAAATATGTATCATCAAGCATATATCTGCCAAACGATATATCTTACTCATGACCTCATACAGGTCAACAATGAGTACAAGATTTTGTAATGTATAATAATTTTTACTTATCAGCCTGACAAACATGATACATGTTGATAGAAGCAGAGATAAAAGAATCTTGAATACCATGAGTAAATTGTAGTGATACAAGATCTTATCTAAATACATGATATTTTAAATTTATATGATGACAACGTTTATCTAGTGATGTATTAGCAATTAGAGAAGAAGCAATAGCGTCTGAAGTTATTTTCGACAAGACAGGAAACAAAAAAATAATGCATCCATGAGAAGATTGATTAGAGTTTTATATTACTGTGACAAATAAAGGTCCAAATCCAATATCAGACATTTATGTAGACGACATTTGGCCAGATGATTGTATAATATACAAATGACGGACAGGTGATGAATCTTTAATCGAATATATAGATCCTCTTCGCCGACACTATATTTGATTACAAGAATATAGGACAAATTATAGCCAACCATGAGAACCAAACTCAAGTCAGACAAAGTGAATTTTGTACGCATGACAATCGTTTGGCTTTACCATATTTGCCAGCATAAAAGATGATCCTGCTTGTGTAGGACCATATGTAAATAAAGCACAGTTAGCATATACAGAATGATGACAGGCATACACACTCGACGATGATTATGATTTCGAAGTAATAGATGATAATTCAGAATTTTTATGTGAATCTCTAACATCATCTGGTTCCATCGTGATGTTAACTTGAACAAACAATCAGTGAAAAATGAAATTTACTTGTGAAGCTTCCGATTGAAAACCACATAAAATCACAATTGATTGTGGAAATTTATATTCATATTCGACATGAAATGCATCATCATTCAAACAGTATTGTACTTATTGAGCCAGCGATGAATGAAAAAGTTATAATGTAACTTGTTATATTGACGATGAAGAAACTCAACAAAATCCAGCATGTATAAAAAATATCTGAATCAATCCTGGTCTTTATTGAGAATGTGGAAACGGAATTATCGAAGCTGGAGAAGATTGTGATTTAGCGTCTGATCGATGAGTATCTGTAATAATCTCTGATTGGTTGGATTATTATTGAACGATAAGAGCCGGTCAACACGAATGAGATTATTGTAAAAATTGTAAAATAATAACTGGTAACAATTTTGTTTATGAGCCAGCTGAATGTCTATATTCAGATACACCAATCTCTGTAATGGAAAATGAAATTATGCCATTCTGGTGGAGATTGTGGTTAAAAGACAATCAAGTAGTTGGAGATAATGGTTGTGACCAAGATAGTACTTACACTACTAGTGACAAGTCTACTTCAAGCAATACTAATTCATCATTAAGTCCACGAAGTAACGGAACGTTATTGAGGAAAAATTCTATGGATTGTACATTCTCAATATATAATTGATCTAACAAATTACAATGAACAACAAATTCAAAACAGACTTTCACACTACCTTGTTTCAATAATCAAGGAGATTTCACCACATTAGAAATATATAAATATTTCAGAGAAAATCATAAAACAGAAAACTTCAATTGAGGAACAGAGATTCTCACTGTAAACACACTATTAAATTGAATTAATTCAAGTACTAGATATTGAGAATATAAATTAGTATTAGAAAAAGTGGACTACGAATACTGTGATAAAACTGTTTGACAATGGAAAAAGTGAAAAAGATATTGAGCTGTCTGCGAAGTAGATTTTGCTGTCACAAAACCATACATGATGCAAGTAAGTACATTTGGAGCAAATCCTGTTTGATCAAATTCTCTATCATCATTAGATGATTATTATGACATGAATTGACAAAGGATTTTGAATAGCACCGACTTAAAAGAGACTATAGACACCCAAAATAGCAGTTATGCAGTATCATCGGATGCTAAAGCGCAAATGGACACATTTAAATCAAAATATGAAAAACTAGCAGTAAAAGTAAACACATCAAGTGTTAAAAACTTATTTGGATGAAACACAAATTGAATCGAATCTGTATCAAAAGTTCCAAATCAATCAATTTATTTTGTCAAATGAAATTGAGGAACATTGACACTTTCTCAAGATGAAATAAGAAAAACTGCAGCATACACCCTTTTTATAGAAAATGCAAATATTGAAATAGAATGAGAATTCCTACAATACGCTATGATAATCACTGACGGAACTATATCATTCAAAGATGCTTGAGATTCAACATACCGTTGTGCAAAATGATGACAAGTAGTTCAATGAATATTTGTAGCTCTAAATGGATTTAAAGAATCAACACCATCATTAGTAAACACAAATAAAAATACAGCACGATGTGCTCGATGATGATTACATGTAAAATGAGTTCTCATTTGAAAAAATATAGACAAATTAATTACAGGTAGGAGATCTCAATTAAATTCTTGGTTTAATGTCAATTATGTATGATGGACTCCTCAAAAAATCAAAACAGAGAGAAAAAAGAAAATCATGGAATGAGCAGCATTATTAATTGAATACAGCCCAGAATTATGGAAATCTTTGCCTCCATGAGCAGAAATATTTACTGAAAGCTTACAAGTATACAGAAAATAATGAGTTAATTACAGAAAACCTCAACTAATAATCGTTGAGGTTTTTTTATTTTATAAAATTTTACTCCTGTATTCACAGCCAATCTAATGCAAAATACAGCACAAAACTAGAAATTAGAATCAAAACAATCAACAAAGTATTTGTTATTTGTGAAAAATTTGCTCCTAATAATGATGGCAAAGCTCAAATCAATAATGCCAAACACAAAAGTCCAAAAGCTAATCACCATCTCTTTGGCATAGCTCTGACCAAAGCTATCAATGCAATTGGCATCGTGATATTAAACAAAAATATTCAAATCATTCCGAAAACTATAGACTGACTACCAAACAACAAGCATGGTAATGATAATATCAATGATATCACTCAAACTTTTTTCCATCCAAATCTATCTGCCAACACTCATCACAAAGCTTTTCACAAAACTATTGCAATGGTAAATACTATAAGCAAAGTTCAGACTTTCCATGGATAATTTACGATAAATCATACAAATGAACGAATTACTATCGAAAGCAAAAGTAATAACACAATTACAGCAACTCAAACTTTGAATTTTGATTTTTGTTCTTTTGCAAATTGATTTACTATACTGTATACATTCATATTTTTTGAACTCAAAAACATAGCCACTGCTGAGATAGCTAACAAAACTACTCCATACCACCAAACGAAATTTCAGCTTTTTCAGAGCATGATTCACATCAAAAGTCCAAATGCTCATGGAGCCACAAAAATTCCAGATGGAGTCGCTTTTTCTGGATTTACTCAAATACAAACCACTCCTCCTCCGACATGAAACAGTGCATTCCCAATTCAGACCAAAATAGTAGCACACCATGGACATACTTTCAGTACAATAGCTCACAAAGCCACAAATCAGCATCCAAGCAAAGCGACTAATTTTGGACATTTAAATTTGTCTGTCAGTGCTCAAAAAACTGTCTGTAATCCAAATGCAAGTATATTGTATACAAGTATGGCAAAAAATATTCCTTGAGCACTAAGCAATCATTTGGCGTAAATTGTCATGACAGTACATGCACAGACAAAATCTACTACCATATGAGCGAATCCGTACGAGCTCAAAATTCAGATCTTTTGTGTTGTTTTCATGAGGTTTTTATTTAGAAATAAATTTACGATTACCTATTTAAAAAAACTTTTTTACACTTTCTTCAAAATCAAAAACATTTACATGATTAATTCAATTAGATTCTCACAAGTTGAATTCATCCAGGCTGACAATCAATTTTGGTCGATTGTCCTTGATTGTTGATAGTGAATCATATTCTCTTTTCATCGTCTGTTCATTTATTAATGTTTGAGCAACTTGAACATATCTAATTTTACCATATTTTTCTGCAACGAAATCCACTTCTTTTCAGTTTTTATGTCTTCAGATATTTATATTAAATCAATATTTTTTAAGCACGAGAAATACACAATTTTCCAGCAACAATCATATATCTCTTTGATAATCATATCATGAAATTGAATTTCTAATTCACAAATCTCAAGCATAATATTTATTATATATTGAAAAGGTCTTTTTAGAGTCCATATCTTGAGAATGTACTTTGTTTAGCAAATAAGCATCCTCTCAATAAGAAAGATAATCTAATACTGTATCGACTGAAATATTTATTCTTTCATTTTTCAAATAATCTGTAATACTTTTTGCTGAAAAAATATTTCAGACATTAGTAAAGACATATTTATAGAGATTTTGAAAAAAATCTTTTTTATTTATTTTAAAACGAGGCTCGATATCCTTTTGAATAATTGTAGAATACACAGAATTTAAGTATTGATATATGAAATCTTTTGAATCTCATATTATCGATGCTCATGGCAGTCCTCATCTTTCAATAAATTCAATAAATGTTTTATTTGATTTGTTTAAATTATTAAATAAGCAATATTCATCAAATGTCATAGGATATACTTGAATTGCTATATATCTTCCTGTCAAGTAAGTAGCATATTCTCATGAAAGTAAATGAGCATTGCTTCATGTAATATAAATATCGACTTTATTTTGATATTTACTCAATATTCAATTAATAGTTTTTTCCCAATGTTCTATTTCTTGGATTTCATCGATAGCAATTATTATTTTCTCTTTACCTTTGATGAAATCTAATATTAATTTAGTCAAATCTTCATAAGTTTTTATATTATCATAATCAGGAAGTTCTTTATTTATATAAAAAATTTGATCTTCTATATATTCTCATTTTTTTACAAAATCTTGTATTAATTGTTTCAAAAGAGAACTCTTACCAACTCTTCTCGCTCAAATAATAACTTTTACAATAGGCTTTCCAGACCATCATTTAATTTGATTTAAATAATAAGATCTTATTTTTAAATTTTCGAATAACACATCTTTTATCATGGCAATGCATTTAAAGAATAAATATTTCTATTTGTTTCGAAAAATTTAAAAATTTTCAAACAAATTTCGATTACAATCGAAATTGTATTTATTTTTTCTAAAATTGCAAATCTTTTTCCCATTTTTTTTGATTCCAAGATCGAAATGATGAGGGAAAGGTGTCATTTCGAGGAGTGAAACGACGAGAAATCCAGTACAGGTCTATATGGATTTCTCACTGCGTTCGAAAT
>CALCYP010000041.1 GCA_937906635.1 uncultured bacterium
TTTTTTTTTTGCATATAATTAAATTGTCATAATGACAATTTTTATATTCTAATTTAATAAAAATGGTAAATAGACCACAAAGGACACCAGAGCAGCAAGAATATAGAGATGAACTTGCTGGGAATTTAAAAGATTTTAGAAGTATGTGAGATACAGGAAAGGAGCTTGCAAAGACTTTGTTAGATAGAGAAGAAAGGTCGGCAAATTATATTCTTGCTAAGTATTGAAAAACAAAGGAATGAGCTCTTGCATTGATAGATAGTAATGAGGAAAGAAAATTGGCTGAGTTTCCTGATTCTTCATTAGACCAAGAGGTCGTAGATGCATTAATTGAGTCGGGGTTTCCTGTATTTGTATTACGATATCCAAATTTATTTAAAAAACCAATAGATATAGATAGAGTTATTGATAAGATGATAGACGATAATGATTGAGATTATTTAGCAGAACACTTTTGAAATTTAAAAAATTTTAAAGATGATATTAATAATCGTGAGCGTGGTAATACTGCTGCTTTTAATTTTGACTATAGTATTGAATGGTATCGTGGTATAATCTTTAGGATTTTGAATCATGCAAATAGAAAAATTCCAAACAATATAGAGAAATATGTAAAATCAGTAGTTAAGCATATTGATGACTTGGATTGATTGTCTAAAAAGGACACAATTAATGATATAACTAATTGGTTAATAAAAAATGGTAAGGAGGATATTATTTTAGCGAATCCAGATTTGTTTTGATTGAAAAAACAATAATAAATTTGATTATTTAATCAACGAATTACCTGTCATTTCGGCAGGTTTTTCTATTTCTAAAATTTTCAAAACTGTTGGAGCTATGTCTGCGAGGCTTCAAGTCTCCCTCAACTCATAGCTATCCTTACTTACCACTATAAATGGTACAGGATTGGTAGTATGAGAAGTTCTTCGTTCTGGAGTCTGATCTTCTACATTTCCATGATCAGCAAAAACTAATAAATCATATCAATTTTTCAATCCACATTCCACTAATTTTCCTATACAATCATCGACAGTCTTTACAGCTTTGTGAATTGCATCAATTACTCAAGTGTGTCAAACCATATCTCAGTTTACCAAATTTGTGATGATTACATCATAATTGTCATTCTCCATCTTTTCACAAATTGCATCTGTGATTTCATAAGCAGACATTTCTGGGGCTAAATCGTATGTAGCAACTTTTGGTGATGGAATCAAAACTCTATCTTCATTTTCAAATGGAGTTTCTACTTGTCAGTTGAAGAAAAATGTCACATGAGCATATTTTTCAGTTTCAGATAATCTTAATTGTCTCAATCAAGCTTTACTTAAAACTTCTCATAGACAATTTTTTACATCCAATTCTGGGAAAATCACATGAGCATTCATTGGAGTGTAAAATTGGGTCATTCATACATAGTATACATTCAATGGAACTCTGTTTCGTCCATCGAATTCCTCTTCCACTATTGCTTTAGTGAGCTGTCTTGTCCTATCGGTCCTAAAATTCCAAAATACCATACTATCATGAGGCTTTACTCATTCATATCAGTTCAAAACTATAGGTCTAATGAATTCATCTGTCTCTCAAATATTGTGGCACTCTTTGATTCATTCAATTACATCATCTGTTCCATAAACTCATTTTGCATTTACTATCGCATCATAAGCAATTTGTGTCCTATCTCGTCTCTTGTCCCTGTCCATTGCATAAAATCTTCACATCGCTGTCACAATTTTTCCAAATCATAGTTCACTCAATTTATTGCTCAATTTAGCTAAGTATTCCAAACTCTTTGTCACTGGGGCATCTCTTCAGTCTGTGAAGACATGGATAACTACATTATGAAAATTCTCTTTTGCACATATATCCAAAATTGCAAAAAGGTGGTCAATATGTGAATGGACTCATTCTCATTGCAAAAGTCACATTAAATGTAGAGTAGAGGAGTTTGTCTTACAATTTTCTATTGCTCATTTCAATGCTTCATTTGTGAAAAAAGATCAATCCTTGATGCTTCTATTTATTCTTTCTAATGATTGGAAAATTACTCTTCCACTTCATATTGTCATATGTCCTACCTCTGAATTTCACTGGTATCAAGCAGGAAGTCAGACATCTTCACCACTCGCATTTATCAAAATATTCGGATATTTTTCCATAATCATGTCTGTATTTGGAGTATCTACTTCGGCTATTGCATTATCTTTTGGATCAGCACGATATCCTCGTCCATCGCGAATAACTACTAGAACTTTTTTACTCATAACTAAATTTATTATAATATTAAAACTACATCATATATACTATGATATTTTGTACAATTTTCAAGATAAAAAAACTCCTAAAAAATTTGACAAAAAAATCATTTTTGAGTACAATAGGATGTATTTTAAAAAATAAAAACAAAATCATGAATGAAGATTTAATACTAACACTACAAAATTACTGATTTTCAGAAAAGGAAGCAAAGGTCTATCTGAC
>CALCYP010000042.1 GCA_937906635.1 uncultured bacterium
GGAAAAAGATACCAAAAAAATGTAATATAAATGACTATAGTGATGAAGAAATAAGAGAAATAATGAACAGATTGAATCATAAGCCAAGGAAGATCCTAGGATACAAATCAGCTTATGAGATTTATAATAATCAAGACCTTAAATATTTCTCTTAGTGGTGCTTTTTGGTTGAAAATTAAGGATCTCACGCAGCAGAGCTGCGGAGTATTCTTTTGCTTCTTAGATAAAAAATAGAAAAAGCTGAGCGATTACTCAGCTTTTTCGTATGTGTTTATTATTTCATGCAAAAAATCCTCACCCCTACGGAGAACTCCTTTCCTGCTAGAGCCGGACACGGTAAAAAGGAGCAAATTTTTTCCCTCTTTTTAAAGAGAGCATGTCCGGCTTCAGCAGGAGTGGCTGAAGCTTGCTCAGCCATGCTGAGGCCAGGAGATTTTTATTTTTTCAATATTTTAATAATGACTTTTAGTCAGCATCGATTACTTCGTCTGGTTGAGCTGAATCTCATTCATCATTTTCACTTCAAGCATCTGGAGTAGCTTGTTCGCTTGTTCCATTAGTTCAAGCATTTGGATTGATTTCAGCACTGTGCTTTTGATACCAATCTGCAAATTCTTTGTTCAACCTTTCTAATTCTTTTTCACAATCTTCTTTTGTAGCATCTTCTTTATCTTTCGTTTCTTTTGCAGATTCAATCAATTTATTTACTTCATCTTTTGCTTCATCAGACAATTTGTCTTTGTTTTCATCGATGATATTTTGCATTTGGTAGGTTAGTTGCTCCAATTTATTTTTTGATTCAACTAAATCTTTCCTTTTTTTATCTTCTTCTGCAAATTTTTCTGCTTCTTCTTTTGCTTTTTCGATTTCGTCATCAGACAAATTAGTCGCTCACTGGATGACTACATCTTGTTTCTTTCAAGTAGATTTTTCTTCTGCACTTACTTTCAAAATTCAGTTTGCATCGATGTCAAATGTAACTTCGATTTGTGGTTGTCATCTCCTCATTGGAGGGATTCATTCCAAATTGAATTGTCCAAGTGATTTATTGTCTTTTGCAAATTGTCTCTCTCATTGTACTACATGTACTGTCACAGCGTTTTGATTATCACTAGCTGTAGTGTAGATATTTGATTTCTTTGCAGGAATTGTTGTGTTTCTTGGGATCAAAACATGAGCTAATCATCATTCAACTTCTACAGCCAGAGAAAGAGGAGTTACATCCAAAAGCAAAATATCTGTCACATTTCATTGGATGATTCATCATTGAATTGCAGCTCATTGAGATACAGCTTCATCAGGATTTACAGTAGCTTTTGGATCTTTTCCAAAAATATCTTTTACGATAGTCTTTACTGCTGGCATCCTTGTAGATCATCATACCAAAATCACTTCATTGATATCTGATTTATCTAATTTACTATCTTTTAGAGCTTGGATAACTGGTTGTTTACATCTATCCAACAAATCTTTACAAAGATTTTCAAATTGTGCTCTAGTCAAAGTTTCAGATAAGTTCTTTGGTTGTCATTTGTCATCTGTACAGATGAAAGGTATCATGATTTCTACCTTTTCTGTTTGAGAAAGTTGCATTTTGGCTTTTTCTGCCTCGTCTTTTAATCTTTGCATAGCCATTGCGTTGTCTTTCAAATTGATTCATTCTTTTGTCTTGAATGCATCTACCAAATAATTTATAATTTTTTGATCAAAATCTTTTCATCCAAGTTGTGTATCTCAGCTTGTAGATAATACTTGGAATGTTCATTCAGATCCGATTTCCAAAATTGTTACATCAAATGTTCATCCTCAAAGATCAAATACAACAATCTTTTCATCTTTGTTTTTTCATTCTCAGTAAGCTAAAGAAGCTGCAGTAGGTTCATTGATAATCCTTTCAACCTTTAATCCTGCGATTTCTCAAGCTGCTTTTGTGGCATTTCTTTGAGAATCATTAAAGTATGCTGGTACTGTGATTACAGCTTGTGTAACAGGTTCTCACAAAAATTTTTCAGCATCTTCTTTTAATTTTTTCAAAACGAATCCAGAAATTTGCTCTGGTTTGTAGTCTTTTCAATCAATAGAAATCAAAACTCATCCATCTTTTCATTCTTTCATATCAAATGGAGCATCTTTTACTTCATTTTCTACTTCTTTAAATTTTCTTCAGATAAATCTTTTGGTTTCAAAGATTACATTTTTTGGCTCTAAAATAGCCTTTCTCTTTGCTAAATCTCACACCAACATCTCATCTCATTTGATGTAAACTATTGATGGAGTTGTCCTAGCTCATTCAGAATTTGCGATAACTTCAGACTTGTCTCATAGCATATAAGATACACAAGAGTTAGTTGTTCACAAATCGATTCAAATTACTTTTCACATGATTACAAAATTTTATGAAATAAAATTTTTTTTGGCTGATAGCTAATGGCTAGTAGCTTATAGCAAAGGAATTTTTTGCTATCAGCCATTTGCTATTAGCTGTTGGCTAATTTGGTGATTGTATCACCAAATGATTCTATGTGCTATATTAATCATTTTTTTTTAAATTGCAAGAAAAATAGCACTTTATTTTTTTAGGTGCTACACAATTTGCAAAAATATTGTATATACTATATGTACTTTGTGAAAAAGTATAAAAAATTATGTTGATATTTTTATTTATATCATTATAAATAATGTCGTTGTCATGTTGTTTTAAATTGTATATTAGATTAATTATGGCTGAAATGTGAGAAAAAACACAAAATGTTGAAAGCTTATCTCAAAGTAAATCATCTTTAGGTCGCGTTGAACTACCCGAAATTCAAAATGAATTGAATAAGGCAGTTTCTTCAACTCCCAATCCATCAAAAGCCCCATTGAATTATATAGACAATATGGATGAACGAGAAAAATCTCAGAAAGAATACAATAAAAAGGTCAGAGAGAAGCAACAAGAATTGGCTATTGTTTTCCAAATATCTGAAGATAAGCTGGAAGAAATAAGCGATTTTAGGAAGGAGAAAGCTAAAGTTGATGCCGAAATACAAAAGACTATATGATCTTTGAGCAATAAATTATACCATCATATTGATTTTTTAAATGAGGTAGCGAGTGTAATCAATGAATGAATGCAGAATATGAGTAATACTAATCAAGAATCTCAGCAAGAATCTTTGGATTGATCTCAAAAATATGGGGTAAAAGTAAAAATAGATAGAGAATTATCTCCACAAGAAAAAGAGGAATTGGAACAAAATATTCTTTCTCAACTGTATGAACAATGAATAGATTCAGAAAATATAGCAATAGATTATGAAATTCATCCAAGTGAGGAATTATCAAGCGATATTGAGGAAATTAAAAATTTAGAAAATACAGAATCAGAGGATGCTGAGTACTTAGAAGGATATGATGAAGTACAAGATCAAGAGCAAAGTGATGAAAGCTCTGAAATTCAACAAAACATTCCACCTATTTTGAGTATGTATTTCCAACTGACAAGCGAAGATTCATGGAAATTTTTTAAACAATTGTTGAATGACCAATATATTGTATGAATGGAAAATTTGGTTGAAAATATGAAAGATTTAGAAAATAGATATAAAGAATTGTGTTATCAATCTTATTTTTTGTCTGAAAAAATTGATGAACTGGAAAATGAATCATCTAAGATTGATGAGAAATATATAGAATATGAAAATGATATTTTATCAATGGTAGAGGACAAGGAAGAAAGAGATCGTGAATTCTTTTTAGATTCTTATAAATCTACAAAGCATGTTTCTATTGATGACTTTGTTGCTACACCAGTAGTAAAAAGCCAGATAAGTCACATACTTAATTTATATAAAAAATGATTACCAATCCCTAAAACAATATTATTGTATTGATGACATAATTTATGAAAAACATATGCTGCAAATGTACTTTCTTCGGAATTGTGATTAGATATGTATCATGTAAAATCTTATGATATATTCAATAGTGAATACCAAGATCCAGCAGACATGTTGGGAGCTATTTTTAGTTTTGCTGTGAAAAAAAATGAACCATGTATAATATTTTTGGATGAGATGGAGAAATTTAGTGGTGGTTCAGAATGATCTCCTTATCAAAAAGTTTTGGAAAATACATTGAGGCATCACATATCGAAAATCAAGGAATCTAATAGAGATATTATCATCATTTGAGCTGTATCGTCTTGATGAAAGCTGGATCCAAGTCTATTAAAGCAAGATGTATTCCAGAAACAAATAGCATTTGAAAAATATTGAGATGATGAATGTAAAGAATTATTACAGCAGATAATGCAAAAAAAGTGATTAAAATTTAGCGAAGATGTGAAATTAAGTGAAATTATTTCAAAGATACCAAATTCTGAAGAAGAAAGGAATCCTGAGTATATAAAGAGCTTGATAGATACTGCTGAAGATTATCATTTGTTAAATAGTGATGATCCTGAATTTGATAATACTATTTCGGCTCCAGATATAGCGAATGCAATTAAATTGATGAAGGATCGTAATCAGTCTAGTGCTGAGCATATGTGATACTAATATAAATACTAAATTAAACGAAATATTTTTGTTGTTAATAATCTATGATTAATTAGAGATGCCGTTTTTCGTGAAGTTCAAAAAATATTAGATTGTTGAAATCATTTATGATTAATTACTATAAATGCAATTGCTGTTGGAAAACTAAACATATTAATTATTTGTATTCATTTCATATTCCGTAGTAACTAAAATATTTTGTCATTGTGGTTGTTCTCAACTACTTTTAATATCTTCTAAGAATTGATTATAATCATCATATATAACTTCATTATGTACAGCCTCTTCAGGAACTATTCAACTATCATCTGTACATACAGGTTCTTGATAACTTTCACATGCTTGTTCTGTACAAGTTATTGTGCCATCTGGATCTTTTGAACAATCGTTACACCCATCAAAGAAAAGCATACAATCATCATCAATCATTTCTTTTCGTGAACTTTCATTATAAATAATCTCTTCATTTTCTTTTACTACTTCTAATTTCAAATTAACATTATCTTCATTTTGTACTTTACAATGATACTTATAATCTACTCATTCATAACTAAAGCTTCAGTAATAAAAGTATTCTCAATCATCTTTCATTTGAAAAAAGCTTGTTACATTTCATAGATATTCTCAAACTTGTTGTTTAGCTTTATCAAAACAAAGAGTAGAATAACTAGCAATCTTTTTCTCTTCATTAACAAAATAACAAACACAACAAATTCATGCAATAAGAATTAATGCACAAATGCATAAGCAGACTTTTTCCCAGATTTTCATGCAAATATATATTAAATAAAAACAATATTTTAGATTTCTTCTAATTCATATTCTGTACTTCCAAGTCCAAGACTTTCTGCGTATTCTGTGATGTGCCTTCATTTCCTTGAATCTATTCTCTCTTGTATATCTTTAGTTCAATTTTCGTGTGTGGCCCGTATAGCATCTATAAAAGCCTGATCATTCGCAACTGGGTCTAAACTTCCAAAAATTCAAATATCAGCGATAACTGGATCTCATTGATGAGCATCACAGTCACAGTCCAAACTGATTGCATTTGCTACAGTGATATACAATATTGGTTTATTTTGTTCTTTGAAATAATCAGCAACAGCAGTAGCAGCTTCAGCCATTGATTCAATGAAATCCGCTTGTTCATATTTCACAGTCCAACATACATTTGGATCATCTGTCTGTCCACAGCTATGGATATAGGCCTTTCCATTGCGAGAAGCTACTCAGATGGATTGATTTTTCAAATTAGCTCAAAATCCTCACATCATGTGTCATTTTCCATGAGCGAGATTTAGCATGCAGTCATAATTTTTCAAGTGTTCTCAGACAATATCATATTTCAAATGTTTTCCATTTTTTACTGGAATTTGAAATTCTCAGTCAGCATCCATAATATCCACATTTGCAAAAGATGTGAATCCGTGCTCTTGTGCTACTTTCATGTGCTCTTGAGCATTAGTTCTAGCTCATGGATAAGCCGTATTACATTCAATTATCGTTCCGTTTAACTTTTGAACCAATGGTCAAATTAAATCAGCTTTCAAATATCATTTTGATCATTTCTCTCATGTGGAAACTTTGACTCAAACTTTTCAGGTCAATTCGACTCATAATTTTTCATAGATTTTAATTAAGGATTCTGGAGTAATCTCTTTTGTGAAATAAACTTTTGATGCCATGGCGTTTTGTTAGTTGTAAATATTTATTTTTTTATATCATATTTTTTTTATAAATCAAGAAAAAAGATGTGATAATACATACTTAAAACAATTTAGCCCCTCAATCTATAACCAAGTTATAATTTTCTTTATTCTGTAAATTTTTGTAATACATTAATCTCTTTTTAAACATTCTCTCTAAATATGGGATTTTATTGTCTTTGTAATCATAAATTTTGTCTAAAAAGCAAAAGAATACCCCGCAGCAGAGTTACGGATTTTTTTTTATTTTTCAAGTTTGTTTTACTGTTCAATATTTTTGCAGTAATTCAATGATTTTGTTGTGCATTACTTCATTTTCTTCTTTTAGAAAAGTATCAGAATGCCGAATTGCGATATTTAGATTATCGTAGTTTTTCAGTATGTTTTCAATTCTAAATTCAGAATCTACATCAGATTTAAACTTTTTTGAAAAGAATTCAAAAAGCTGATTCATATTAAAGATTCTGTGTCAGTTTAGAATTAGTTTATTATTTGGTAATTGAATCATAATATAATTTTATACTAAAGTATTTAAAATCTCCCGGCCTCCGGCCACTCCTGCTGAAGCCGGACAGGCTCTCTTTAAAAAGAGGGAAAATATAAAGAAAGATTTTGCCCCTTTTTAAAGGGGCTCCCTGTAGGGGTGGGGATTTTTTATAATAAATTAACAATCACTATAGTTTTAATTTAATTCATAAATTTTATCACTACTTAAATCATAGGCTTTACATACTCAATTATCTGAATACGGAGCATGGAGAGTTTGAGTCTCATCATCATATTCCAAATAACTCTTTCCATAAAAATGTCAGATTTCTTCAAATGGTTTCTCTCATGGAATTACAGGTAATCTATATTCTATAGCTTCAACCCAAGTTTTCTTATCTCAAACGACTACCAAAATCTCTTTCATTCAATCTCACTCATTAAAATCTTCAAAATATATTTCCACAAAAAGTCAGTCCAATAATTCATTGTAATCATCTACTATTTCGTGAGTAAAATCGTAAATAAAATTATATCATTCACTTCCATTAATTCACAGAATTTTTGTTCAGTTTGGACTATCAGGTCAGATTGCAAAATATTCTTCAACTCAATCTCAATTCAAATCAATACTTTTTTCTCTTGTTTCGAAATCTCTTTTTAGTGTCACATAATCAGAATAAACTCAATCATATATTCCATAAACCATTTGACTTGGTAAATCAGGAGCAATGTAGTTTGGATCCTTTTTACATCATGTGTACATATATTCATTAACTGTATATCAGTAGAAACTTTCTGGATTTTTTGTGATATGATAAGTTATATTACATTCATTTTCTTCATAATCTTCGAGAACTCATCAATTTTCAAGTGCATCGTCCCAATATCTAGCTTTTACTTCAATATCTTTTTTAGAAAGTTGATTAATACTATCGAGCTCAAACCTAGTCATTCTTCATTTATTTCATATCAATTCTGAACCGTAATATTTATAAGTGAAAAGCAAATAATTATCTCCACTCAAAATCATTCAGTTTTGTTTAATTTTTTTTCAATCTTTCAATGTACTTCAAACTATGTCAGTTAAAATCTGATCAATGTCAGACTTTTTATAAGCTACTTTGACTGCTTCATCTATAGGGAAAACTCAATCATGAACATCTCAATCATTCGGAATAAACGAATCTTCCAAAGTAGGGTAGTATGGTTCTTTTAGAGCTTCTTCTGGATTTTCGTATTTATCCATATAGTTTCCATTTAGAATGTTGAATATAAATGTTCACTTTTGTTCATCTGTATTTAGTGGTTTATTCCAAGTATCGGCAGAATCATTCTCTATGTCAATCATTCATTGTAAAAGGTATATTAATTTGGGATATTCATTTGGTAGCAAACTGATTTTTTGTGGATAATTTATTTCTTCATCGATAGTTGCAGGTTGAGTTGGAGTGCAACCAGTTAATATAATTGTGAATAGACTTAAAAGAAAAATCTGATTTTTTAGTTTCATAAAAAATAATTATATAATAAACGAAAATTATTTTAGCAATTTAAATTGTATTTGCAATTACTTATTGTTTTATGTGTCATTCTGAGCGATAGCACCGTGTTCGGCTTCAGCAGAAAAGAATCTTGTATGTTACCTAAGATTCTTCATTTCACTTCGTTTCATTCAGAATGACATTTTTTACACTTTAATTTTTTCAAAAACTTTTCCTAAATTCTCATGAAATAATATATCTGCGAACCTATCTTGAGATGTAGTATCTCTATTTATGATAACTATGTTTCATCATCAATAATACTGTATCAAAGTATTTGCAGGATAAACTGCGAGAGATGTTCATCAAATAATCAACAGATCTGAATATCTTAAAACTTCCATAGCTTCTTGCCAAGCTTTTGCTGGTAGTTGCTCTTCGTATAATGTCACATCAGGTCTGAGCATTCATCAGCAATCACAATATGGAATATCTCATTTAAAGGTGAATAAAATATCAGGATCGTATAATTTTCAACATGTATCACAATAAACTCTTTGAGTTGTTCAGTGTACTTCTAAAACATTTTTGCTTCAAGCTTTTTGGTGTAATCAGTCTATATTCTGAGTGATAATTGCTGAGAGTTTTCAGACTTCCTCTAATTCTGCAAGCTTTTTATGGGTAATATTTGGTTTCACTCATCTGCAATCCATTTTTTGTCTGTAGTATTCGAAAAATATTTTTGGTTCGTTGTACAGACATGAGTGACTGAGTAAATATTCAGCTTTGTATTTTTCAAATTGGACATCATGCTGATTGTAAAGTCAGTCTTTACTCCTAAAATCAGGCACTCAGCTTTCTGTAGAAACTCCAGCTCATCAGAAAAAGACGATATGGTTAGATTTGTCTATCAAATCTTGAAATTGTTTGATTCTATCTTGAAAGTCTGAATTAGTCATGATTGGATATTATACAAAAATATTGGAATTTCAACATTCATGAGTGGAGGAATTCCTTTATTAACTCAAAAAGCACTCCTTTTCATGAGAATTGATTACTCAGATTGCTTGAAGATAGGAGTAGATTATTACACTTCAGACAAATTTCATTCATCTTTTTTGTAAATCTTTTGAAATATTATCCGATCGTTTATTACTGGTTTTTCAAGTTTCATGAATAACTTTTCAATTCGTGAAAGTTTTGAGATATTCATAGAAATTTCAAAATTCATTTATAATATTTTTGAAATTTTTTGCATTGTTTACACTGGCTTTGATTTTTAGTTTGTTTCTGATGATTCACGGATTTTGCATTAGTTCGCTAATCTTTTTTTCATCGTAATTACAGACCTTTTCAATATCAAAATTATCATATGATTTCCTAAAATTTTCTCTCTTATTTAGCACGCATTCTCGAGATAATCCTGCTTGAAAAGATTCTAAAATTAGCATTTCAAAAAGATATTGATCATCAAATCTTGGAACTCATCGTTCATGGTCGTGATAATCAATATAGAGTGGGTTTTTTGTATTACATCGAGAACACCTTTTTATCATTTTAGTAAGTCCTATCTTCTACATCAAAGATTTTCAAATCTGAAAAGTGTATAGCTGTATCTATACCATATCAATCAAAATAATATTCGTCATTTTCTCATATTGCATTTGCAAGATCTGGATTAGCATTAAAGTTTTCTAGATCTGTTTTACTAACAACACTAATAGTATAAACTTCTCTAAATCCATTTATTCCAGTCCTGTTTTCTTCGTCCTCGTCTCATTTTACCAATAATATTATTTCTGAATGTGGGATACCATTTTCGTCTGTATCAATTTCACGGATTAATCCTCAATCAAATTCAGATCATAATTTGAAAGCAATTCCACGGTATGGGTCATAATATATTGTATTAGTTCAGCTGATGGAATTTGTCTGTAATACATCTCATAAAATAAAAGCTCAATCAAATCAATCTTTTAATTCTGGGTATAAGCTGAGTAAATTTTCATCGTTCATAAAATCGTAAGTTTCTTCTTCATTTTCATCTGACTCATCAGGAGTACCTGGTACATCACATATATCTCATTCACAGACACCATATACAGGCTCTAATTTCAAATCAACATTATCTTTGTCTAATACAGTACAATAAAAATTGTATTTTGTTCATTCATAATTTACATTTCCACTATACAAGTATTGTTTATTTACTTTTTTAGCATATGGAAAGTTTATGTTTGATAGTTCTTCTCATAATTCTGCCCTAACATGGTTCATACAATAAGTAGAATACAAAGGTAATTTTTTTTCTTTATTAATAAATAATCATATGCAAACGATTCCAGCAATCACGATTAGTGCTAAAATGCACAAAAAAATTTTTTTTCAAGTTTTCATTTTTTGAAATATAGATTAAAATAAATTATAGAGTATATAAGGATATTTTTTGAAAAATAAATATCAAATTAAGTGACAAAAAAATTGATTTAATAAGAAAATATTTAAGTATGCCTTATCATTACAATTATTCTTTAATATTACCTAATTCCCTATATAATTCCAAATTTTATTGAAAGTAGACTCTACAAAAAATCAATTGAAATTTCTTGGTTAAACATTATCTTACAACCATCATGAAAAAAATACTTTTGATAGTTTGTCCTTTTTTGATTGCTCTTTGCTGAGCAATTTTTTTCATAAATTCAAAAAAAGCTGAGATTCACTTAGCAATAATCCCACATTTTATGCTGGATACCATCAAGGTCGACGAATTTTATTCTTTAATTCAAAATAAACGATATTCAGACAGAAATCCTGATGCTATTGTACTAATTTCTCCAAATCATTTTTTTTGGCAAAAATGAAATATAGCCGCATCTTGCTTAAACTGAGCTATTCGATATAATTTAGAAAAAATAAATTCAAATCAATTCAAAAATTTACCGTGTGAAAGCGATGTTTTCAAATCAGTATGAGATTCAACTACTATTTCTGAACATGGATTGTGAGAACATTTTAGGTGGATAAACAAATATTTCTCTGGTACGAAAACCTATCCTATTGTCGCTTCTCCAAAAGCCATAGATTATACAGATTCAGTGATTTCCCAAATTCAGAAAATGAAATGAAATATTTTAGTTATCGCATCAGTTGATTTCACTCATTACCTATCAGAAAATATCACATACGAGCATGATCAGCAAAGTATTCAAGTCTTACAAAGTTGAACTTGAACAAAAAAAGATTTTTATTATTTGGATGTAGATTGTCCGTCATGCCTATTTATCATAAATGAACTTTGAAAAAACTCTGGACAAATAGGACAATTTCGGTATAGAGATAGCTCTAGTACAATAGCTTGAAAAGATATGGGCGAGGAAAATACATCCAGAGTTTTTATGTATTACGAATAATAAAAATATGAAAAAAAATGTAATTATAAGCTCAATTTTGATGATTGTTTCAATAATACTTATCATAAGTACCACATTTTGAAATAATGCAAAAACTTCAGATCAAAAAGATTCTTGAATCCAAAAAATTTATTCAAATATAGTTGCAGTTTTTAAACCAGCAAAAAACTCTGTATATTTAGTAGCATGATGAGATATTATGCTATCCAGAAATATCTGATATTTTGCAAAAAGAGATTGATACGACCGCATATTCAAGACATGAAATTACAATCCAGTTTCATCATTTGAAAACTGCTCATGAGATGATTGTCTATTATTTTTCAATTTAGAAAGTTTGTTTAATGAAAAAGATAATGATATCCAAAAATGATGATTTACATTTCGTTCAAATCCAAAAAATGTAGAAACATTGCTTCAACTTAAACAAGATCATCCAATGATACTTTCTCTGGCGAATAATCATACAATAAATGCCACTTATGACTGAGTAGTTCAGACAAAAGAAATTTTAGATTCAAACGGAATTCTCCGAGCATGAGCATGAATATCTACATGAGAAAGTAGGAAATTTGCAATATATGAAAAAAATGGAATAAAAATTTGTATTGGAGCATATTCTTATGATTGACAATTTGTCAAAGTCTGAGCATGAAAGATGTCTCGAAACAAAACTGATGAGAAAATCATGAAAGAGGATTTAGTATTGATGACAGAAACCGGTTGTGATGCCAAGATATTGTCACTTCATCGATGAGCAGAATACAGGATATCTCCAAATGCCGAACAAAAAAGGCTTGCACACGCTCTCATTGATTCATGAGCAGATTTGATTTTGTGATGACATTCTCACGTCCCATGAGATTTTGAAATTTATAGCTGAAAATATGTATTCTATTCATTCTGAAATTTTATTTTTGATCAAGCTCGATGAAAGACTACTCCATGATGAAACTATGATCATATTTTTGATTATTCTCTAAATAAAAAAACGGTACCAACTTATATCTCTCTCACTGCATGATTTAATATAGAAAAAGTAGAGACAGGAATAAATATTACTTTCGAAAAAATGGTGATGTCAACCTTAACAGATTGAATACCATCACCATTGGATGCTGAGACTTATTCATGAATTATGGAAAGAATTCAGAAATAATTAATCACTATTTTCAGCAACTCTTTTTAACATCAGCATCACGTATCATCTCAATTCCCATAAATCAGGATCTGTATTTGTGATAATTCATTCTCTTTTCAATTTTGTTATATGTGTAGAATAATAGTTGATAGTACCATCTTTCGTTCAATACAATAATCTGGATAGGGCAGTAGCAAACTCTTTTCTCGTTACTCATCAATTTGGATAAAATTTATTGTTTGGCATATTGACTCACATTATTCACAATTGACATGCTTTAGTTACTCAGTAGTCATATTGTTTGTCCAATGAGGTTGAAACATCTTTAAATGTACAATCTCTATCAGTATCAAAATTATCTTCTCATAAAACATTCTCAGCATAATTTGCAAGCATTTTCGCCATAGCAATTCTATTTAATCCACTATACATATCAGCTTCTTTGATACTATCTTTTGTCGTGATATCAAAATAACGTGCATATTGATAAGCTTCATTCATTTCGTCTGAAAAATTTGGATTAAATTTCAATGTATCATACTTGAACTCAGCTGAGTTATGGCTTTTTCAAACATTAATTGTTGTTGATCATTTGAAACCATCATTCAATCAATTAACTTCAAGTACATAAGTTCATTCTTCGTTTATTTTTAATCAACTATAAAATGTTTTTCTTCATAAGTCCGAAGCTTCAAAAGTATAACGTCAACTATTGCTAAATGTGTAATTTTTCTTATTTATCAAACCTCAGTCTTTGTTTGATAAAGTAAAGATAACAGTACCAGTGTAATTACTGTATGATATTCAATCTTTCATAGCTCTAACTGTGAATGTAGTGTATTCTCAAGGGTTAATATCATTATCAAAACTGATAGAGAAAGTATTTCAAGTGTTAGATGAATTTTTGAAACAACGAATAGATTCTCCATAAGCACCAGAATGAACCCAAAAAGAAATAGAACTGGACTGAATATGTATCATATTGTCTACATAGCTTGGTGAAGATGACCATAAATAAGCCTTCTGTCATACAGCCCAAGTTTTAGCGTTTTCATAATAACGTACACCAGCAAATGGTATTTTGAAATCTTCTTGAAATTTTCTAACTACAATGGAACTATATAAACTATAATTATTAAACCCTGTTATATTATTATCTAATTTCCAATATTCTAACAATTTAAATCGTTCTCACATACTTGGTATATGATATCATTCTGGGCATGGTCACTGTCTTCATATCATATTTGTAGCTACTTTATTTATTATATCATATCAATAATTATTATTTGCAGAATCTCCGGATCATCATCGTAAATTATAGTTAATTCCACTAGTCCAATCTATATGTCATTTATAAAATACACCACTACTGTATGGCATGTCTGGTCAGAAACCATCTGCATTTGTTTGTCCTATTACAGCATCATAAGTTACTTCATCCGAACATTGTGACATGGTAGATCGACACCCTGATCATATGGAGAATCCATGATTATTTCACCATTGATAATGATATCAATATGATCAAGTTTTTGAGATGTCATTAGTTGTTGCTCATAAGTTTCTATCCATCATTGTAATACATTCTCTTGACGTATTAGGATTACATATAGTCAAATCATTCCATATAAATTTATTTCATTCTGTATCAAAGTATGTAGTATTATCTCAAGAAATTATCCAAGTTACTATAGCATCAGTACTTCCAGTATTACCAAGTAAATCTTGGAAATTAAAAGTGTAGGTTCAGTTTCATGTGAATGTGTGCTGGGTATCAGTTCATGTAATTTCTTTACTACAACCAGTAAGAGTAGCTACTACATTTCATGTTGTTGCTCATGTTGTACTGTATGATACATCACAAGTTGGCTTAACTTTATCAATTCGATCAACAGTAGCCGTAGCTTCTCAAGTATTACCAGCTAAATCTTGGAATTCAAAAGTGTGAGTTCAATTTTCAGCAAATGTATATCCAGTCTCTTCAGTAGTAATCTCTTCACTACATCAGGTTAGGTAAGCAAGCACATCTTGATTAGTTCGTCAGGTAGTACTGTATTCTATATCACATGTAGGAGCAACTTTGTCAATTCGATCAACTGTGGCGATAGCCTCTCAAGAATTACCCGCTAAGTCTTCAAATTCAAAAGTATGAGTTCAATTTTCAGTAAATGTATACCCAGTTTCTTCTGCAATAATTTCTTCACTACATCAGGTTAGGTAAGCGACAACATCTTGATTAGTTTGTCAGGTAGAACTATACGCTATATCACAGGTAGGATGTGTTTTATCTATCCAAGTCACATTAGAATACGAATATCGATAGTTATTCATTCAATTCTTATACAAGAATGTATGAGATCAATTTTCGTTAAAAGAATGTTCTAATTCTGATCAATACACTTCTCAATTACATCAAGTTAAATAGGCAATTACACCAGAATTAGTAGGAGATTCTGTATCATAACCAATAGAACAATTTGGTATTTCAACAGGAATTAATGTATATCAATTTCATGGTACACTTTCATGTAGGGTATAAACTAAAGATCCAGAAGCATTATTGTTTGGAACAAGTTTTAATATAACATCTCAAGCTCTACTAACAGGAAATATAGCTTTCTTTTCATCCAATTCTACTCACTGTAGGTGTTGAAAGGCTCACTCAACCTCATCCCAAAAATATATATCTAACCATCAACTATCAGTTGTCTCCCAAGATATTGTTGCAATATTATTTTCTATAACTGATGACAGTGAAGATATATTTGCCATTGTTGTGTCTAAAGTGGTACCGAAGACACCAGACAAATTCATAGATCTTTTTCAAAGATTTCATGCTTCATCAGAGAACCAAAATTCGTGCGTTCATCTATGATGGAATAGATAGGTTAGAGGTATATCTTCATCGATTTGAAATATCTCTTCATCACATCAAGTTATATATGCTATAACATTATCTAAATCAATAGCTCTGTATTCTGCAAGACAATTAGGAGCAGCTTTATCAATCCAATCAACAGTGGCAATAATATTTCCAATATCTCCATTTGAATCTTTGAAATCAAAAGTGTGTGTTCAATTTCCAGTAAATGTATATTCACTCTCTTCAGCCGAGATTCCTTCGCTACATCAAGTTAGGTAAGCAACTACATCTTGATTAGTAGGTCATGTAGTACTATACTGTATACTACATGGATTTTCTTCCTCATCTGCAAAAGTGCTATTGATTGTACTTGCTGTATGTATTCCAACCAATGCTAAAATTCCACTGCACAAAGCTCCAAATAAATATTTCCTATGGTGTCTTTTCAAGTGAATAATTACTTTTTTACCATGATTTTTTAGTTTAGTATGAAAGTTTTTCATTTTTTTTGTTTATCGAAATAAAAATATTTCATACACAATTATAATCAGAAAATTTTTTTTGTCAAATTTTTGAGCACTTTTTATTGACTTATTTTTGAAATTTAGTATAATTGTGTCAGAATAACTAACAAAATAATTAATTATGGATAAACTTATCGAAAGAAAAGTTGAGGCTTTTAAGAAAAAGTGGCTTCAACTCAAAGGCCAAGAGTCGACCGACAAAATCATTTGGTATTTCAAAAAGGGTATCGAAAAACAACAGCAACTTATAGCAGAAGGCCAGCCAATCATTGTGGCCGAAAGATGCTATGATTCTGCAGATGTCTTGTTGACTGATGATGAACATTACCCTTCTCGTGGAGAATACGAAAACTGCAAACAAGCATTTTCACTTGGTTTCTTCACGAATTTACAGGTGTACTACATCTAAAAAAACTCCCGCATATTGCGGGAGCTTCCTGTTATTCAAATATTTTATTTACTTTTTTCTACTTTCTCCAAAAGCATTGCTTGATTTTCTACTACTAAACTATTTAATACATCATCTAATTCTCAAGCAAGAATTACAGGAATATTTGACCAAGATTTGTGGATTCTATGATCAGTGATTCTGTCCTGTGGGAAATTATATGTCCTAATTTTTTCTGATCTATCTCAGGTTCCTATTTGATTTCATCTGAGCTCTTTTTGCTCTTTTTGTTGCTTGTCTAATTCTATCTGATAAAGTCTGGATTTCAATACTTCAAAAGCTTTTTCTTTATTTTTTATCTGTGATTTGCTATCTCAAATGTCTACAATTATTCATGTAGGGATATGGTGTAACCTAATTCATGTCTGATTCTTATTAGCATTTTGTCATCATGAAGAAGATGCTGCATAAGTATCCATTGTCACATCTTTTGGATCGATGTATATGCTTACATCATCCACTTCTGGCATGATAGCTACTGTCACAGTCGAAGTATGTACTCTTCCCTGTGATTCAGTTTCTGGAATTCTCTGTACTCTATGTACTCATGATTCAAATTTCATGAGAGAGTAAACCTTATCTCAGCTAATTTTTACCATCACAAATTTTACTCATCAAATATCTGTCAGCTGTTCTTCTACGATTTCTGGTTTCCATCATTTTTTTTGAGCAAATGATAGGTACATTTTCAGTAGCTCTGCTCCAAAAAGTGCAGCCTCATCTCATCAAGCAGCTGGTCTAATTTCCAAAAAGATATTTTTGTCATCATTTGGATCTTGTGGCAAAAGTGCAATTTTCAACTTACTTTCTACTTCAGTCAATTTCTCTTCAGAGTCTTTCTTTTGCTCTTTCGCAATTTCCAACATTTCTTCATCACTTTCAGTATTCAAAATCTCTTTGGCTTCTTCCAGTTGCTTCCAAAGTGTCGTATATTCTTTTGCCAAATCATATCTTTCTTGCATACTAGAAATTTCCTTATTTATTTTTATGGATTCTTTTGGATCAGCAATTACTTCTGGTGAAATTGACTTTGCCATCAATTCTTCATATTTTTCTATAATTCAATTTAATTTTTCAATCATTTGAGAAAAAATTTTATGAAATAAAATTTTTTGGCTGATAGCCTATAGCTGATAGCTAATAGATTCATATATTGGAGAATCAAAAGATTCCTTCGCTATTAGCCATCAGCCATGCGCTATTAGCTAATAAAAAATATTTGCAAAAAAAGTGAATATAAATTTAAATATTGCATATGAAGTTGTAGACAAGAAATTTCATATAGGACTTTTTCATACGAGTACTAAAATCAGGAAAGCAATTACAATATATTGTGTATATTTCTCTATTTTTTCAGCAAACTTCAAAGAAATAATTTTCACAATCCTGAATCAATCAAGTGGTGGTAGGGGAATCATATTAAATACCGCTAATGTGATATTTATCATAGAAAATTGCATCAAAAAACTAGTCACAAATCAAAAATTTCATGTCATAATATTTTCTAATCATATTCAAGTAATTTTGGCAGAAACGAGCATGACAAAGATTCCCGAAATAGCTAAAACAAGATTCATTGCTGGTCATGCTAAAGCTACCAAAAATTCTCATTTTACAGGATTTTTGTAGTAGGTCGGATTTATTTGTACTGGTTTTCACCATCAAAATCAAATCAAAAATATCATCAAAAATCATATAGGGTCTATATGTTTAAATGGATTTGTAGTCAATCTTCATTGTAATTTCGGAGTAGGATCACCTAATTTATATGAAACATATGCATGTGAATATTCATGCAATCAAATTGCTATCAATAAAATAATAGCCAAAGTAACTATATCCAAAACATTACTAGCAAACATTCTTTATTAATAATTTTCAGGATTTCTGATAAAATTCCGGAAATTCCTCAAATTTTTTACTTCCTCTTTGTCTATATAAATATTCTCAGTGAGGCTTAAATTATCATATATAATATTTCTCCGATTGTATTCATACAAATTCAAGTTTTCAATATCAAGTTTTTCGTATATATCATCTTTTATATGTATAAATTCGTATTCTTTTCATAGCATGATAATTGGCATATCATTTGCATAAATTGAATTTATTTCAGATATTATTTTTGTCTTATTATCAGATTCGTTGTACTGCTTCAAAAGAGATAATAATCTTGCATCTGAATATTGGGAAGGATTTGTAGTGGATAATTCAGATCCAAATAATGCTGAAATATCTTTATTTAGTCACATATCGATAGTATTAATTACTATATCATAATCTCCTGCAGTCAACTTTCATTCCATCTCATTTACATCATCAAATCTCACAAATTTGAAATTTCAGTCTATACCATATTCGTTAAAAAGGATTTTTAACCTAGAAACTATAGAATTTGAGACATCATTATTAAAGTACAAAACTACCAATTTCTCTGCCTCTTGTACATCAGAATCGCTTTCTTGGTATAAATTATACAAATTTATCGTTCAAATCTGATCTTTTTTGTCTCCAGATATTCCATAAATTATATATGTATTCAGTCAATCTTTTAAATTTCAATTTTTCAGAGATACATCATATTCTGCTGATTTTGTTTTTTCACTATATGAGGTAGGGTAGTATAAGTCTCAAGTATTATCTATCTGAATTCCAATTTTTTTGTATGCTGTCTCAAAAGTCATTTTGAAAGGAAAATTTTGACTATCACTTTCGGTATAGAAAGCAAAGACCTTATTTTTGTCTGTAAAATCTACTTTGCCTGTATATGGTTTCACACCAGATTCAATCAATTCATCTTTGGTCAAAGTCTTATTTACAGAGATACGACTCAAAAAGTCAGTAACATTTGATCAGGTAGATAGATATTGATTAAAGATATCTCGGTCATATTTCTCTATAAACTCATTTTCTAAATCTTCTTGAAAAAAATTATAAGAGATAAAACCTCACAAAGCTCTCCTAAGCCTGACAGTCATTTTGTTAGACTTAGTATTAAAGAATAAAGTAACTAGTTTGTTGGTTTTTAGATTAACTGTTTTGTATCCATTGGATTCTCAGCCACCTTTGTATACATCGATGATAGATCAATTCATTTGTGATAAACTTTCTTTGAAAGTATCAAAAGAATTTACCTTTTTTATTTGGTAGTATCACAAACTTGTATCATTACAATTTGATAAATCAAAAATTAAGCTATCTTGATCGGTCGTTTGTGGCTTAATTTTAGCACAATTATTATAAATAGGTTCTATAGCGAAACTTTGTGAATACATAGCATTGTTTGGCTCCAAAAGAGCATGTTGTGGCAAAATATAGTTTGTAAAAAACAAAGTATTGTCTTTTGAGTTGTTTTTAAAAACTACTTTTACTTGATCTGCTTCCATAGATACATCTAAATTTGAATATTTTTCTAATGAAGAGATTTCTAATTTGTTATTTTTTATCACATCGTTGTATGTGAAATATACATCTTCGATGGAAAATGGTACTCAATCAGACCATATTTTGTCTGTGTTTGCAGTGACATAATACGTCTTGTAATCTCTAGTAGTCACATGGCACAGACTATCTGTATAAGTTGCTCATCCGTTTTCATCTATAGTATATGTCATACAACTGTCAAATAGTAGTCATTGGTAAAATTTACTTTGAGAATCAGAATTTAAATATGGCAAATATGATGTAGTAGAAAAAATTCATTCTACAAAAGTTCATCATTTTGTGATTACTTGTTTTGAAAATGCCCAAAAATACTGGTAAATTACATATATGGATGTCAGTATCCAGCATGTCAAAATAGCAAAGAATCCATACAATAATACTTTGTTAAAAGAGTTTTTTTCTTTTGTTACGAGCATTTTAATTTACATATGGTAAAATTATTACTAACACACAAAAAACAATGCTCGTAACTATTGCTATTTTTTTTAATTTTCATTCCAAAGATTTTTTACTTCCGTATTCATCACTACCAGCTATTCATCCAATAGCTGTCCCCAATCATCATTTTGGTGACATAAGCAAAACAGAAGTAACAAAGATAATTCCAACGATTATCATTAAAACAATTAACAATGTTTTCATCAAAATTTATTCCAAAAAATAAAAATACTACATTACAATATAATTATTCAAATATCAATTGCAAGGAAAAAACAGAAAAAATGACCAAAGCTCTTGTTTTTTTTAGTAAAATCAGTACGTTGAACATATAATAATTTTATATTATCAATTTTCCCATGACAAAAAAATTTAAAATTTTTAGTTTGATCGCACTTTTTAGCTGATTGTTATTTTTAAATGGTTGCGAATTTGGTTGAGATACTACTAATTCAGATCTCCCAGAAAATGAAGTCACATCTATCATGAAATCGTATGCAAAGCTTTTAAAATTAAAAGAATCTGATATAAAAGAAGAAAGTTTTTATTGGTACAACTATACGGACATGGACAATACAGAAAATGAAATATCTTGATATAATATCCAAAAATTTGGAATCAAGCCAAAAGATTTACCAAATTCTACAGAATTTTTTGATGGTCGAAAAGCAGAATATGTTTGAGATGAGATTTGATGATCTTTAATTGATTATCAAAAAGATAATATTATTTGTTCTCAATGAATTTTTTATGATCAAGAAATTCCGTATGAATTAATGGTTTGGGACTGAGTAGCTGGAGAATTTGATGAAGAAGCATATAACAAAGCTCGAGATGAATTTCTGAAAACAATCACATACAATGTAGATTTAAGTTGTGGATTTAAACCTGAATGATTATATTCGACATACGACTTTTATTTCGATGCTGAAGGTATGGAACCATTTTGGAGTATGTCAATCAGATGACATGAAATTATGCGATTTGATCCAGAAAATGTGAAAGAATACTATGTATCTACACTGACAAAAGATGGTGAGAATATCCATTTTGAATGATACAATATTGAGTGAGATCTCACGAGAGAAGCTTGTATTGATGGTGGTAAATGAGACACCCACGAGTACAAAATCCAAGTAGTCAGAGAATGAGATATGGTGTATATGTGATGTGCAGACAAGTACGACGCAGATTTCGTTGTTTGAGAAGAATGAACTTTGTGAAATTTCGTAAAAAGGACGAACTATCAATATAAATGAAATACTAAACGAGAAAATATATCTTATGATGTGCTTGAAATGATAAACAATTATATGCAAGTTGGTTTATATGAGATAGATTTAGAATATTATAATCCAACTCAACTTATCATGGAAAAGACAGAGAGTTGACGAAAAGTTTTGTATGAATGAGATGGTTATGATGTAGATGATAATACTTGTGAAGAATTGTTACAATATGATAATAATCTCATGGAAATGTTCTTCTTTAGAAATTGTCCAAGAGGATAGAATAATTAATAATTAAAAATTTAGGATTTTTTTACATTTTTATTCAGCAGACCCCGGGGTTGTGATATTACCACCCGGGTGATTAATTCACCCGGGTGGATGAAACCCCGGGGTCAAATTATAAAAATTTTCTCTTGCTATTTACTTAAAATTTCTTAATTTCAAATTAGATTTGAAAATGTGGATGGATTTGACCGCTTGCAACCACGTAAAAAAATTGCTAAAGACAATATAATTTACGCCGAAGCTTTGCTTCACAAATCCAAAATACATTTGAGAGTCCATTATTGCAAAATGTATTTTATTTTTTATTCAAGAAAATGACTTATTTATTCACTTCGGAATCAGTTTCTCCTGGACATCCAGACAAGGTGGCTGATCAAATTTCAGATGCAATTTTAGATGCATATTTAACACAAGATTCAAATTCCAAAGTAGCTTGTGAAACCTTAGTTACAACGAATAAGGTGGTTATAGCATGAGAAGTAAAATCAAAAGGCTCAGTAAATGCAGAGCAAGTAGCTCGTGATGTGATTCGCAAAATTGGTTATACAAAAAAAGAATATTGATTTGATGCTGATAGCTGTGATGTGGAAGTATTTTTGCATGAACAATCTCCAGACATAAATCGTGGAGTAGATCGTGAAAATTCTGATGATCAATGAGCATGAGATCAAGGAATGATGTTTGGTTATGCTTGTAACGAGACAGAAAATTATATGCCTTTACCTTTGGACTTAGCACACAAAATTTTGTATGAGTTAAATCAAATTCGCAAAGAATGAAAAATTATGACTTATCTTCGTCCAGATGCTAAATCTCAAGTGACAGTAGAATATTCAGATGAATGAAGACCAATTCGTATCAATACTATCGTAGTTTCAACTCAGCATGATGAGTTTATTTCCCCCGAAAATGATAGTAAAGAATCTCAATTGGATGCTGATAGCAAGATGTTAGTTCAAATCTATAATGATGTAAAAAATATAGTTTTACCTCGTGTAAAATCAAAAATATCAGATAATTTACAAAAACTATTTGATGAAAACTTGATTCTTTATGTAAATCCAACTGGAAAATTTGTGATTTGATGACCAAATGGAGATACATGACTTACTTGAAGAAAAATTATTGTAGATACATACTGATGAAAATGAGCACATTGATGATGAGCATTTTCAGGGAAGGATCCAAGTAAAGTAGACCGCTCAGCAGCGTACGCAGCTCGCCACATTGCTAAAAATTTAGTAGCAGCAGGAATTTCAGATGAAATTTTGGTCCAAGTAGCCTATGCCATCTGAGTCGCTAAACCAGTGAGTTTGTACATAAATACATATTGAAAATCAAAAGTGGATTTTTCAGATTCCGAAATTGCAAAAAAAATTGAAAAAATCTTTGATATGAGACCAAATGCTATAGAAAATAGACTGAAACTTCGTAACCCAATATATTCCCAAACAGCATCTTTTGGACATATGTGACATGAACCAAGAAATGAATCGGGATTAGAATTATTCACACGAGAAAAACTTGATTATGTAAATGAAATTAAAAAAGAATTTTGATTGTAAGCTTTTTATTATTCTAGAAATGATGTGAAAATAATATCCAGCTTAAATGACAAATATAATTCTTATTTTTTTCTAAATAATTTTCTGATTAATATATATAAAATCGCTATTATGGCGATTGTACTAACTCACCACCAGATTATATTTGAAGTAGAATAATGTGATTCGGAATCCGTTGTCAGCGTCGTGGTACTTGTCTCAGATGTCTCTTGGTAGGATGTGCTTGTGATTATTTCATCTCAGATATACAATGTATATCAATTCAGATTGATATTTGCATAATCATCGGTAGATGATTGTAATTCAGAGATATAAGAATCTGCGTTCAGAGTCCACGTCGAAGTTCCGTCTATATTTATTGAGATGTTTTTCGATGTATTACTTGAATTGATAGCTCAAATTAATTGAGATCATTCTGTCATTTCTATATTCAAAGTAGAAATATCATCCACTAAGATGTCTCATTCAACTTTTTGATTAACCAAATTCAAATTTACATTTCATCAGTTGTGCCCTTCATTTCACCAAGCAGCAGCTTCTATCCTCAAAAAATCTCAATCATAGTTTATAATTTCATTACTTTCTAGATAAATATCAGCGGAGGTATTTGTCACATAAATTGTATCTCATTTATTTGTAATAATTTTGCTGTTTATTGCTGTAAATTTAGCTGTTCATTCATCAGCATCACCAGACATTGATTGGTATAAAAAAATATTTTTATATGTGGTAGATTGCCCATTTAGTGTCGTATTTGAATCAGTTAGAGTAGAATTTACGATAGAAATACTGTTTTTTCATTCTACAATTGCTCATTCTGATTTGGTCGCTACAAGTACAGCATCTTCCACTACAATATTAGCTGTAGAATAGATTGCAGGGGATCAAACTCCGTTTGTGGTGTATAGTCATCAATTTACATAAATTTCTCCACCTCATCTATCAGATCTGATAGCAGCAGAAGAATTTCACTCTGTTGTGACTGTCAGATTGTTTGCGGTCAATTTACCTCATCATGTCACCATAATTCATCATGAATTATTGTCTTTTGTGGTGATAACGGAATTTGAGATGATAATTTCTCCATCTCAATATGCAAATACAGCATTTGCATGTGCTCAATCTGAATTCACAGACACATTGTTTAGTTCTAGTTTTCAATCAATGGCTATCACAGCTGCATTTGTCCCGTAAAAATCTGCATTATCTCCATCGGCATCACCAGATTTTGTGATAACAGAGTCAGAAATGACTATATTTCCTCCAGACACCAGCACAGCATGTTCTGAATCTCATTTGGAACTAAATTCTTGGTTACTCAAAGTATCGTCTTTAGAAAAAGTATTTACTCCGTTGTGAGTGATGTTTGAGTTACTCTGTGATCATGGCATATTCTCTGGCATACCTCAAGGCATTCATTGCATATCTCCACTATGCATTTCTGGTGGTGTACCTTGTGGCATTTCTCAGTTTGGATTTTCTGGTCTATCTCCAGAAAATCAATTTACAGGCAGTTCTGGTCTATTTTCTATTTGTTCTTCTGTCATTTTAAAAATTTATAAAATAAAATTATGAATTTTTACTATTTACGATTATAATCAAATACCTTAAATCAATCTTAAAACACAGTTTTCCTGGTGAATACCGGACATCTGTAATCCATATACGACAAAGAGAATATCTTTTTTTACCAAAAACACAATAATATTTATAAATTTTTATTCAAATCTCAAAGCATCGATTGGTTTTAGCTTTGCTGCATTTCTGGCTGGCATAATTCAGAATATCAGTCCGATGGATACAGAAGATATTACAGCAATTAAAACTGATTTTAATGAAATCACAGCATGAATAGTATCTTGTACATGATTTATTATTCGTACAGCCAAAATACTCAAAAGTATTCAAATTATTCATCAAAATACAGTCATCAATACAGATTCCGCCAAAAATTGACTAACAATATCAGATTTTCTTGCACCGATTGCTTTCCTAATTCATATTTCTTTTGTCCTTTCTGTCACTGAAACGAGCATTATATTCATTACTCCAATTCATCATACAAGCAAAGAAATTGCAGCAATTGCTGCTAAAAATGTAGACATAATTCACATAATTTGATCTACTATTTCCAAAATTTCTTTTTGAGTTGTTACACTGAAATTGTTGTTCTTTCATTCTTTGATACCATAAAAATTTCTCAAACTATTTTCTATATCGTTTTTGGTAGAGTCTATAAGTTTACTATCAATAGTGGATAAAAATATGCTATGATAATCTTTTGTTCACAAAATTCTAATTTTTGCAGTACTTATTGGCACAAAAATATAGGAATCAGCCATAGCATCTTCATCTAAAACTCAAATTATCTGTAATGATATATTTTCCAATTTTATACTTTTTCATATAGGGTTTTCATTTCCAAATAAATCAGTCGCTATTTTATTTCATAGTACTGCTACTTTTTTCATGTTTGATTCTTCATCTTCAGACAAAAATCTACCTCATACAAAATCTAAACTCCTAATATTCGCATAATTTGGAGTGGTTCATACAATAGTAGCACGAGTATTTGTGTCTCAGTATATTACTTGTTTGCTTCACTGTACTACAGGAGCAATCATATCAATATTTGATACATTTGTATTCAAAAAATTTATTGTTTTGTCATTTATAGTCGCTACATCTCATCGACTACCACCTTGGCCAATACTAAAAATACTTCACCCAGGAGTTATCGTAATCATATTTGTTCACATTGAATTTACTTGTCAGACAATTTCTTCGGTGGCTCAATTTCAGACAGATAGCATTACAATTACAGAAAAAACTCAGATTATGATTCCCAACATACTCAAACCTGTCCTTAATTTATTTCTACTTAGATCTGTAATTGCATTTGCAAAGTGCTGTCTCAGTGTCATTTTTTCAATTATATGTTGTAGATGTCCTCCTTTACTTAAAGGAGGTGGCCGTAGGCCGGAGGATTTTTTAACCTATTATCATACAAAAATCCCCACCCCGCAATAATACTGCGGGGAGCCCCTTTCGATAAAGGGGCACAAAATTTTAATGTCCAAATATTCTTTTCCGTTCATGCTCAACTTTTTCAATATTATCTCACAAACCTGATTCCAATGTATTTACGATATTTCCATCTTTTACCAAAATATGTCTTTTCGCATAATCTGCGATTTCCTGCTCATGTGTGATGACGACTACTGTTTTTCATTCTTGCCATAATTCAGTTATTAGATCCATTACTTCATTTCCAGTATTTGTATCCAATGCTCATGTCGGCTCGTCGGCTAAAATAATTGCAGGATTTATAGCCAAAGCTCTCGCAATTGCTATTCTCTGTTGCTGTCATCATGACAATTCATTTGGTTTGCTATTCAATTTATCTTTTAGTCAGACTCTATCTAGTGCTTTTTTTGCTCTTTCTTCCCTTTCACTCTTTTTAATTCATTGGTAAGCAAGTGGTAGCATTACTTGCTCCAGAGCGGATTTTCTTGGGATAAGATTATATGTCTGAAAGATAAATCATATTTTTTTTCCACGAATTTCCGCTTGCTCATCATCATCCAGATTTGCTACATTTTTTCAATCAAAAAAATAATCTCAAGATGTCGGAGTGTCGAGCATCCCAATCATATTCATTAATGTGGATTTTCCACTTCCAGAATGTCACATAATACTCACAAATTCTCATTCATCTATAGCCAAATTGATTCCTTTTAAGACTGGAATTTCTTGTTCTCAAACGAAATAACTTTTACGGATATTTTTTAATTCCAACAACATAATTTTCAATATTACAGTAAATGCTATTGTGAATACATATTATTTACCATTGTATCATGCATTTCTTCCATATCGTCCATATTAAACAATGAACTTTGAGCAGAATTACTTATTTTTTTGATTATTTGATCTCAGTCATTTAGTCCAGAGATTACTTGGGTCATATTATCATTTACAATTCATAATTCTACTTCTACTAAAAGTCAGCTACTATTTGTTACATAAGATTTTTCTCAGATATACTGAATATATGTGGTCGGTACTTGTATTGTCTCTTTTTGCCTTTCGATTATAATTTTTACATTTGCAGTCATTCAGCCAAAAATTTTGTACTCTCATTTATCGATATGCACCTTTACAGTGTACGAAACGACTCATGCAGAAATATTCGCTTTGGTATCTATGTCGCTGATTTCTCCATAGAAAATTACTCAAGGATATGCATCAAATTCTACTTCAGCTGGCATTCATTCTTCCACTTGCACAATATCGATTTGATCCAATGCTATAGAAATTTCAATTAAATCAGGATTTTCAATGTAGATGAATTTTGGATTGGTTGCTGAAATTTTGTCTCAAATTTCAAAATCTATTTTTCTAATTTTTCAATCAAACGGAGCTGTAATTTGATAACTATCTAATCATTTTTTTGCTTTGTTTACAGTGATTTCTCATTGTTTTACAGTATTGGCTGCTATATTTTTTTGGCTATCTGTACCTCAATTCTTGATATCTTGTAAACTTTTTTCCTGTAAACGAATAGTGTTTTCCAGACTCGCAATCTCATTTTCCTTGGCTTGAATGGCTATATCACTGCTATTTGAGTTTGAAAGATTGTTCAAAGTATTGTTTTGGTTCAAAATATTTGCCAATGTTGTTTTTGCCAAAGTACTACAATTTCAGACAATACTTTCAAAATTTCAAATCATAGCAGGAGTAAGAGTCTCATTTGTCTCACTATTTTCCAGTGCATTGTAGGCAGACTCACTCGCATCATAAATTGCTTGATACATGCTTTCAGCAGTTTTTAGAGCATTTGATAATCTGTATTTATTGTTCAAAGATATATTTCATAAGTCATCATAATCATCTTTCAAATCGTCCAAAAGACTATAACTTCTGGAAATCAAATTGTTTGTTTGCCTTTTGTAGCTAATATTTTTCCTAGATAAAAATTCTTCAAAAGCATCATTTTCGCTTTCGTACTTATTACTTACACCAAAAATTTTGTCCAAAGATATTATTGCTTTTTCTCATTGTGTGATATAATCTTTCACACTCAATGTAGTACTTTTTAGCACGGTATCATTATTATTTCATACTGCATCGATGTCTGAATTGTCCTCTAATTCATCCAATTGTTGTTTGGCTAATTTCAGAGCAGCTCTACTTTGTTCCAAAGCATTTTCAGCTTGTAATATTTGAGTATCGGTTCCTCAATTTTGCAAATCTTGATAGTTAATTTTTGCATTTTCCAGATTTAATTCTGCTTGCCTGATATCATTTTCAATACTTTCTGTATCTAAACTTGCCAATATTTGTCATTTTGTGACAAAATCTCATTCATTTACAAAGATTTCAGCCACATCTCATGGCAAGGAAAATCATAACATTTCCTCCTTTTTCAATTCGGCATTTCCATACACTTCAATAGTGTTTTCAATATCTCATATTGTGACAGTGTAGGTATTTATTTGAGTATCAGATTTATTTCTATTTCTTGTAAACAAAAAAATTAGTAGGATAAACAAAATTACAGCCACTAAAACAGTAAAAATAAATCATAAAACTTTTTTCAATATTTTTTTCATGTTTGAATTTAATTAACTACTATTTATATGATATTTATTCAATCTGTAATGTCAATAGAATTTTTTCTATATATAAATATATAAATGAAAAAATTAAGAAAAATGGTGAATCAGCAATGTTTGGCGAAAAATACCTCCCCAACGGGGAGGGGGACCGCTTGCGGTGGCGGGGGTTAACCCCCTCACCCCGATTTCATCGGGGAGCTCCCCGTAGGGGCGCTATATTCCATCAGTAATCCAAGTAACCCCGTGGTCAGAAAGGATGAGTCCCGGAGGGACGGAATATCAAATGGCTGAGGGTGAAACCATCAGCGAGGAATATGGAATAGGGAAGAATCCCGAAGGGATGATTCTATTATACAGATATAAATATAATAAAGAATCGT
>CALCYP010000043.1 GCA_937906635.1 uncultured bacterium
GCAGACGGCCGGTTTCCTCCTCTCCCAGACTGAATACGGCTCTGGCCGAATCCAGGGCGTGCATGAGTTCCAATCCATATCGCGGCTCGTAGCCGAAAATGCGGTTGAGGGCACACAGGGCGGTTCTTTCGTCGGATTCGGACATGGTGGCTTTTTTCCGGCGAAGATATGTCCCGAAAACAAAAAACAACACAGGTTGTTGAAAACTTGTGTTGTTTCAGGGGGCATTTTCGTGTTTTTTTACAGGATCAGGAGCGCGTCACCGTACGGACCGAACTTGTAGTCCTTCTCCAGCGCAACCTTGTAGGCATCCATGACGTTCTTGTATCCGCCGAACGCGGCCACGGACATGAGCATGGTGGATTGCGGCAGGGGGAAGTTGGAGACGACGGCGTCGGGAACCGCATACTGATAAGGCGGGAAGATGAACTTGTTGGTCCAGCCGTCAAAGGCATTCACCTCATGGGTGGTGGTGACATAGGTTTCCAGTCCGCGCATGACGGTGCCGCCGATGGCGACCACCTTCTTCCCCGTCCGTTTGGCCTTGTTGATGACGGTGGCGGCTTCTTCGGAAATGATGAGGCGCTCGGAGTCCATCCGGTGCTTGGAGAGGTCTTCCACATCCACGCGGCGGAAATGGCCAATGCCCATGTGAACGGTGATGAAGGTTTTCTCGATATCCTTGAGAATCATGCGGTTGAACAGTTCCCGGCTGAAATGGAGGCCGGCCGCAGGCGCTGATACTGCGCCCTCGTGGGCGGCGAAGATGGTCTGGTAGTTTTCCGAGTCTTCCGGCGTGACTTTCTCTTTCACCCATTCCGGGACATAGGGCTCGCCCAGGGCGAACAGGGCCTCCTTGAAGTCCTCGTACTGGCCGTCGAACAGGAAGCGGAGCGTACGGCCGCGGGAGGTGGTGTTGTCGATGACTTCCGCCACCATGCTGTCATCTTCGCCGAAATACAGCTTGTTTCCGATGCGGATTTTGCGGGCCGGGTCCACGATCACGTCCCACAGGCGCTGCTCCTTGTTCAGTTCCCGGAGCAGGAGGACCATGATGTCGGCGTCGGTCTTTTCCTTCTTCCCGTACAGGCGGGCCGGGAAAACCTTGGTGTCGTTCAGCACGAAGGTGTCGCCTTTTCCGAAATAGTCCACGATATCCTTGAAGATACGGTGCTCGATTTCGCCGGTGTCCTTGTGCAGGACCATCATCTTTGCTTCGTCGCGCCAGCGCGGAGGATTCTGGGCGATTTTCTCCGGGGCCAGTTCAAAATTGAATTGAGAGAGTTTCATGTGGAGTCTCCTGAATGTCGTTACTATAACAATACGGAAGATATTTTGAAAAAGTTTCAATTTCGGAAACTATTTCCTGCTGAGCGCATCCAGGCGGGCTTTTGCCGAGGCCCGGTCGGTCTCCGTCTCGCCGTAACGGACCATCATCGGCAGGTATTTCTTCTCCAGTTTGACATCCTTCCGGCTCCGGGCCAGGAGGATGCAGTTGCGGATGGCCGTGATGTCGTCCGGGTGCTTCTTCAGGACGTCGTTGTAGTACTTGAGCGCTCTCTTGTGGTCTTTTTTGTTGACGAGCCAGTAGGACCCCAGGTTGTCCAGGAACAGGGGATCGTCCTTGCAGTAGGTGAGCATGTGCTCCGACAGGCTCCGGAAGGCTTCGGCGGAGGGGTCGCTGCCCAGCCGGAAGAAGGTGAAGCAGTAGTCCTGCATGAAGGCTTTGAATGTCTCGTCGTCCACCGTCCCTACGCCCTCGTATTCCCAGACGGGACGGGTGGTGAAGTGCCGGGTCACCAGGGTCTTGAGTTCCTGCAGCGCCATGTCCGGGCTCTCCTTCTCGTAGGCCACCATGCCGTTGATTTTCAGGAAGATGACATCCAGCCGCAGCGGGTTCAGCTCGATGGCCCGGTCGATGGCTCGAAGCGCCTCCCCGTACATTTCGTCGTCATATTCGGTATCCTCGAAAAAGTTCGCCTTTCTGCCGGTGGAGTCCGTCATGGGAAGGAGGGGCTCCCGGCCGAGATAGCGGTCGCGATCCAGCTGGATGACCCGGCTCGACTGGCATTTGCTGAAGCAGAAACTGAACCTTGCGAGCAGCATCTGCAGGTCGTCGGGACAGGCGGCTTCCCACTTGTCGAGGAGGGTTTCGACGCCGATTCCGGAAGGGCCGACGCGTCCGGCGAGGTTCGAATAGCGGCGGAGGAATTCTTCGCTGGAAGTCTCCTGGGCGGAGGCGAAAAGGGGCAGGAGAACTGCCGTGAGGAGGAGAAGGAGTCGTTTCATCGGATGTCCATTCTGATTCGTGATTCTTTGGGATAGAGGTTGTTGCAGCGCGTGCCGATGTTTTTCGCCGGACCGAGGGGCAATCCCTCGTAAGTAAGGGTGAGAAGGCCGAGGGGCGCATCCGGGGTTGACAAGGCGTCGCCGTGGAGATATTTGAGGGCGGTGCTGCGGTCCACCTCATGGCGGGGGTAGCCCGGATCCGCGCCTTCCGCGGGCCTCTCGGCATGGCCCGGGTGGAGGTAGCTATTGTGATTTTTTCTTGAAAAGAATTTCTGATTGATTATAATTGCACACAGTTTATATTATTTAACATAATGTCTATGTTTAAAAATTATATAAATTCTCTATTAGATCAAACCATATATTATAAAGATGAAGACTGAGTTATTATCGCTGAGATTCCAAGCAAACCTGGATATTTTACACAATGAGAAAATTTTGAGGAGGCAAGAGAAAATATGATAGATTTAATAGAAACACTCATGATTGAAGATATAAAGGCATGAAAAATTGATTTGGTAAAGGATTTTAGTATGAATAAAGAAGTAGAACATGCCTAAAATTACACCTATTAACGCGAGAGAATTAGTATCAAAATTAAAGAAACTTGGATTTGAGTGACCTTATCCTGGATGAAGACATATGTTTATGATTAAAGATTGATATAGAGTTCCATTCCCAAATCATTGATGAAAAGATATTTCTAGATGAGTAGTAAATTGTATAATAGAATATATTTGAATTTCAGTAGACGAACGAAATAAATTGTAGAAAAAGGGCGATCGCGAGGTTGCTTTTTTTTGTTGGCTTGGAAGCAACCCCTCAGCCCTTCGTGGAGCTCCTACCGCATTGAGGCATAAACCTATCAGGTTTACCACGCTATGCGTGGGAGGAAATTTCTCCCCTGATAGGGGGAGTTGTTCTGCCGAAGGCTAGTGGGGTTGCCACAGAGCAGGGAAGACTCACGAGAGTGGGTGTTTTTTGTTGCTTGATTTTTTTGTTATAAAAAAGCCTTAGAACATTATCTAAGGCCTTGTAGATGATTATCAGAAAACGGATATTTTCACATACAAAGGTTGTAATAGCCAAGAATAGCTAAATATTATCTATACCATTTATCCTTGCTAGTATTACCTACTTTTTACGTAAACAATACTATGTGGAACAACAAACAGATATATGCTTGATCCAGATATATCGGTTAAAATACATTAGGAAGATTTCCACAATTTATTTCTAGACCATGTCAATATTAAGTGCTCAACCATGATTAAATGATTAAACGAAATAATACAATGTGAAATAGACAGCTGAGATATCTTTCTAAAAGCCAGTATTTCATGACAATAGAGATTTAAAGCATAAAGACATCGATTAAATGCCGGTCAATAAAGACATCATTTTGAGAGAATCGACTCAAAAGAGAGGAGATTATTGTATGAATTAAATATAGATAAACAGTGTCCTAATGTAATTTGTTTTTCAAATCAGAGATTAGATTAAATTTCACAAGGTGAGGTGCTTTTTTCGATGATATTTCCGGGTTTACAGCAAAGCAAAGATAAGGAAAGTATCAAAGTATGAATCCAATAAGTATACTTGCTCCTCATATTATTTATTCAATAATAAAGGATGAAACTTCACAAAGATATTGATTAGATATCGGTCAATAGAGACATCATTTTGAGAGAATCGGCTCAAAAGAGAGGAAAACTATTGTATGAAACCACAAATAGGAACTTACGCTAGACAGACTATCGTGAGATAGGAGCTAGAACAATTCATAAGCACGAATCAGATATGTTTTTGTACATACTGAAACAAAATAAATACAATCTATCAAGTTACTTGATGTTGATAGTATACCAATGCCGATATAGATTGATTCACTTACTCAGATGATATATCTCAGCTGAGTGGAGATAATCAAGACCTACGAGCTACTTTTATTTTGTAAAAGTGAACTCAAACATAGGTATGGATAAACACATACAAGATAGACAATTGCATGATTCAAATATCCAACTGATAAAGATCTCATTCATCAAGCGATAGTGGTTGGTGAACAACTCACTCATTCATGATGACATATATATTATAATCAAAAACTTTTAATTTGTCAAATTTTTTGGCACTTTTTTTGCGCGAATTTTTGTAGTTTTAAACTACGATTTTCAGAAATCGAGTAAAAAAAGTCCACTTTTTTTAAATTTTTTTTGAAAATTTTTATGTTTTTTTCTCTTTATTTTTTATATACAATAAATAAAAATAAATTTACACGATTTTATTTTATTTTTTGCTCTAATGAAATATTCATTAAATCTTTTGAAACATTTTATATCAATCAATGATTCTATACAAAATATTGCAGACAAAATCACACTCAAAACTGTAGAAGTAGAAGAGATTATCCAGAGACAAATCGACAAACATATCGTAATTTGAAAAATAATGTCTGCTGAAAATCATCCAGACTCAGACCATATGAGTGTCTGCCAAGTAGATTGTGGATCAAAATGAAAATTTCAAATAGTTTGTGGAGCTGCAAATGTGCAATGAGCACATTATGTAGTAGCGGCATTGGAATGAGCAGAATTTAAAGAAGCAGGAGTTACTATTGCACCAAGGAAGCTTCGTGGAGTAGAATCAAATGGAATGATTTGTTCAAAGAGTGAATTATGAATACCAGAAGATACAGATAAACCTCGAATATGGGAATTAGACAAAGATTTTGATGATATTTCAGATGCTGATTTGTGAACTTCATTGACTGATAAATATCCTCGATTGGATTCTGCAGTGATAGATGTAGACAATAAATGACTCACAAATAGACCTGATTTGACTGGACATTTTGGTATGGCAATAGATTTGTATTCCATGTATTCAGATGACAAAATATCTTACAATGCAATTAATAAATATTTCGATGAATTAAAAAATACAAACATATTGGAGCTTATAAATAATAAATGAGCTACAAAAATCTGATTAAAAGCTGAGACAGACAATGTGAATTCATATATTTTGATGGAGTTAAATAATGTAACAGTTCGTCCATGACAGATATTTTCCAGACTTCACATGTATGATTTATGAAGTAAACCAATTTCAAATTGGGTAGATTTCAGTAATTTGTTTATGAATATCACATGACAGCCAGTCCACTTTTTTGATGCAGACAAAGTGAAATGAAATATCATAGTCAGACAAGCAAGAGAATGAGAAAAGTTTGTAGATTTATTTGAAAAAGAACATACATTACAGTCTACTGATATGGTAATCGCTGACCAAGAAAAGGTATTGGCTTTGGCTTGAGTTGTATGATGATTAGATTCATGAATCACGGATAGTACAAAAAATATTTTGGTTGAGATAGCAAATTTTGATCCAGTATGTGTCAGAAAAACTTGAGTCAGATTGTGACTCAGGACTGATGCAGAATTGAGATACGAGAAAAATATTAGTCCATCATTTAGTCAATATGTATTCATATTATTCTTGGATTTATTAAAATATTATTCAAAAGATTTATGAAGCTATGAAATATGATGAATCAGTCATTTTTGATGAAATGGTTCGTCGTCTTATTTCCAAAACACGGTGCATATAGATTACAACGCTTTGCAAAATTTCATATTCTGAGAGACTGTAGAATGATTCCAAGATGTTGCCAAAACTATTTTGACCAGATTATGATTTGGAGTAAATTGAAATGAAATTTCAGTTCCTTTTTGGAGGTCTCCAGATGATATAAACATTGTCCAAGATGTATACGAAGAAGTAGCCAGAATTTATTGATACGAAAAGATTCCAAATGTCGCTATGAAATCTGCAATTAGCTTACCAAAAACTCCAAGTTTGGTTAAACTTTCCAGAAGTATCGAAGAAAGTTTTGTTAGAGATTTTGGATTTGATCAAGTAGAGACATATCCATGGGTAGACAAAAAGAGTTTGGAAATGTTTGACATAGATTTTGATGATTTATATTCTCTGAAAAATCCTATCGATACAGACAAACCATATATGAGAGATGATATGGACTATATCATGATAAATTATGTGACAAAAAATAGCAAATTCTTTGATGAATTTAAAATATTTGATATTGCAAGAATTTGGTCCAAAAAATATGATATCAAAAAAGAAAATGCAAAATTTGCAAATGAATTTGTTTGAGAAAGATTACAATTTGCTGGTATGTACTACCAAAAATCTACAAAATCTTGGGAAGAAGATTTATTGCTTGAGGCAAAATGAGATATTGAAAAATTGTTCACAATTCTTTGATTAGCAGGAGAAATCTCTTACACAAAGACTGATAAAAAAGCTTATCATCCAAAAAAGCAGTGAAATATAGTTTATAATTGAAAAATAGTTTGATTTGTTGGAACAATCCATCCATTGATTTTGAAAAATTACAAAATTCCTGAGACAGCAAATTTAGTTTACATTTCATTAGATCTGCCAACGATAAATGAATTCCTACAAAATACAGATTATGTAGTAGATGGATATGAAACACTTCAAGATCAGATAGTTTGGAGAGATTTATGTTTTGTAATAGATGAAAATGTAGATTATGGTACAGTACTAGATGTAGCAAAAAATGTACATTGAGTAAGTGATTTACAAGTGTTTGATCTATATAAATGAACAAATTTACCAGAATGAAAGAAATCTATAGCATTTAAGATAAAGATTAAATGAGAAAATATGCAGACAGAAGAAATTAATGCAGTCATGGACAAAGTAATCAAAAAAGTTGAAGCTACTTGAGCAAATTTGAGAGAATAAGAAATGTAAAATATATATTTCGCCACATAGGAGCTTGTCTTTTTTTTGTCATATCAAAATATTTTTATATGAAAAGTCAAGTGTTTAGAAAACGAAAAAACCGGCCAAGATTTTTTGGTCGGTCTTAGTCTGACATAATTTCCATTGTCCAAAGAGGTTTCTCTATTTCTCTGCCACAGAGACAGCAGTTGATGGTGTCATGATTGTACTCTTTGGGAATTGGGCGTATATTACCACAACATGTACAGTGATAACACAGCACTTTTTTTTGATTTTTCATAGGCTCTTTGCTTTTAGGTTTTAAGTATATAGTTTTATTATACAAAAATCAAGTACTATTCATTTGAAAAAAGTGTAGTTTTTTTTATAAGAAAAAGGATATCAACCTCATCCCCTACCCCTTCTCCTAACAGAGAAGGGGAGAGTTCGTAATGAAGGTCTTTTTCTGTTAGGAGAGGGATTTAGGGTGAGGTTGTCCATGCAGCATAAAATTGCTCCCCACCGGGGAGCTCCCCCACAGAATTGCGGGGGTGAGGGGGTTAACCTCCAACTAGCCTACGGCGAGCAATCCCGCTAAAGACGGGACAGGCATTCCTCATAGGGGCAGGATATTCCCACAACAACTCAGCACAGCTGAGCCTCCCAAAGGGGAGGTAATTTATTTCCAAAAAACACCATATGAAAACTTTCCCAGAAACTGAATGAAAACAGTATGAACAATATTTTTTACTTGCTGCACAAGTAGCAATACAAGCCACTTGTGAAAGGTCAAAATGTGGTTGTGTTATTGTGAAAGATTGAAAAATTATTGGACAGTGATTTAACTCTCCAGCAAAAGAATTGGAATCTCAGAGGAGATGTACATGTGACAAAAAATCATATGATTTCAAAGTAACAGACAAGACCTGCTGTATCCATGCAGAACAAAGAGCGATGTTTGATTCTCTCAGACACTACCCAGATGAAATAATTGATTCTGAATTATTCTTTATTCGTTTAGATTCCGAATGAAATATGAGCAAATCATGAGATCCTTATTGTACTATTTGTAGCAAAATGGCATTGGATTTATGAGTAAAATATTTCTATTTGTGGCATGAAAAAGGTATTACTTGCTATGATACGCAAGAGTACAATACTTTGTCTTATCAGTACAAATGATAATATAAAAAAGGCCCCTATGTGGGAGCCTTATTGCCTTAAGCCATGTAAAGCCAACCGGTAGCACCAACTATTATTGAAGTCGGTAGGAATATGGCATCCATATCCCATTTTTCTTTAAACCGGGATCTACATAATTGTACAATAATTGACACACATAGGCTCAAAAGCATAGTTCCTGATGCAGAAACTAATGTTGCTGCTCCCATCATTACCCTATTGTTTACCACTACAGCTTCATTTAATAACAAAAACACCGTACAAGACAAAATGATAATGATGCAAACTGTAAACATTTCTTGGTAATCTTCTGCGCCTCCTACAAGGATTAGATACGATGCACCAATTGTAACAAAGGTCAATAATAGACCTAAAATAGCAATAGCTGTACTCATAATTATAATATTTTAGATTTTTATTGTTTATATTTAATACTTATTCTTTACTTTCTCTTCGAGCTTTAAATTCTTCAAACTCTTTTAATAAATCTTCCTCTGTCTTTTCTGCAGTAGTTCCAGAAAGTTTTTTGTCAATTTGTTCTAATTTTTCAAATACATTTGTACAAATATCAGCATCTGTAACAACCATTCCTGCTGGACAATTACATTCAACTGGTTGTGTCTCTGTTGCAGTACATTCATCGCATGATGTAATACATTCAGTACATTCACTCGGTTCACAAACCGGTACATCACAATCTAAAACTGGACAATGAAATGAAGGAGCAATAAATGCTCAAACCTTTTCAGCTAAAGGTTGATTAAACCATTTCATGTATAGAGTAAATCCACAGATTAAGACAATCCAAACAATGCTGGTCCAAAATACTTTTTTCATTAGATTTTTATTATGTTATAAAAGATTTTTTCATTTATTATGTCTTCCTTTTTAAAGGAAATCACCCCTTGGTCCCCTCTTTGAAAAAGAGGGGAAATTATCCATTGCACACCCCTTCTTTTTCAAAGAAGGGGAAGGGGGATGATTTAACTGAATACTTTTTCAAATTCTTTTGGTAATGGTGCATCAAAAGACAAAGTCTTTCAATCCATATTTACGAAACTATACCTACTACAGTGTAACATTTGTCTATTAATTTTCAACTGTTTGTACAATTTTCTATTTGTGGCTGGATTTCAATAAATTATATCTCCGAGAATTGGCAGGTTTTCACTAGCTAAATGTACTCTGATTTGATGCATTCTTCATGTGTATAATTTCACTTTCACAAGCGAAACTTCTCACAAAATCGGATTATTTTTACTTCTTTGATTCCAAATTTCAGTCTTTGCATCTTGTCAATTTTCTGAGACCTTCATGTGTGAACTTCCAAATTTTTTGCTATAAAATCTTTCAAGTTTTTTTTCAATTACCTCATGCTGTGGTGCGTCTCATAGGCATAAAGCTAAATATTCTTTATCAATTTCTCTGTCTCTGATAATCTCATTTAGATACTGTAGTGCTTCGTAATTTTTTGCTCAAACCAAAACACCAGATGTATCTTTGTCCAGTCTATAACCAAAACTTGGCTTGAAGATATCGCTTCCATTTCGAATTCAACTTTGTTTGCAGTACTCTTCCAGATAGTCGTTCATACACAAATCATTTTCATGCCTATTGCTTGGATGGGCTACAATTCATGCTGGTTTGTTGAATACTATCCAATTTTCATCTTCATAAATCAAAATTTTTTTTATATCTTTCAACTCAAGTTGTTTGATTTTATTTTCTTTTGGTACTGCGATTTTGTCTGGTTTTTTGTCTCCAGTTTTTATATTTGTAAATTTAATTTCATCACCCAAAAGCAACCTATAATCTCATTCAACTCTCTTATTATTTACTAAAATTGCTCATTTCCTGATTCGAGAAAAAATATCACTCAATTTGATTTCAGGATATGGTTTGAAATATTTTCTCAAATATCTATCCAATCTCTGATTTGCTATGTTATAATCGACTTTTTTTAATTTCAAAATCTTGTACTTAATATTAAACTATCTTTATATTAAATATTCCGCTTGAAATTTCAAAGCAAATCTTTAAATTACTGATTGGTCGTCATTTCGACCAACGGGAGAAATCCAAAATAATACTGTAATAGATTTCTCACATACGTTCGAAATGACTTGAAAAAGAAAAATGTGGCGGTTGTAGCTCAATTGGTAGAGCAACGGACTGTGACTCCGTGTGTCGTGGGTTCGATCCCCATCAACCGCCCCACTTGAGATATCCAGAAATGGATATTTTTTAAAAAGTCAAGTATTATTTTTGTTAAAATGTGCCAAACTTTTTGTTAAAATAAAAAATGGATTATAATATATGTATAGTATTTTAGCCTATAAAGTTTGACACATGAATAAGAAAATGTATCACAAATTTTGATTACTTTTTTTACTTAGTTTTCTTGTTTTTCCAATAAGTTTGGTTTGTTCTGATGATGAAGAGCAATATTTATTGTGAGAAAATTCTAGAGAACAAATCTCCGAAAATTTGACATGAAACAATACTTCTACGTGACTAAATAATGATTTTGAAAACGAATTTGATGATGTACAACAACAATTGTGATGAAATATTACACCACAATTAAATGAAAATAATATTAATTGAAATGAAGATTTTACAGAAATTGAAAATAATGATCAAACCGCCTCTATGCAAGACACCGATTTAGAATCAAATGATGATACTGATTTGTCCATAAATAGTTGATGAAATCAAATATCACGAGATAATAATAATTTTTTAAATTCAGCTTTTTGGTCACAGAATCCAAGCGATGAAGATATTGTTCATGCAATTTATTGAAGCGAGTGAGATCGTAGTGTATATACCATGTGATGGCCACAAACTTGTAAAAATGTAAATGTAGTGCATATAACTACAAATGATTGATTACCATCAAATTTAACTGAAAACACAATTTATGTATTAGAAGTAGATGAAATACAAAAAAGTCAAACAATAACTTTTGATGAATGTAATAGTATTGTGAGTAATAAAAATTTATGAACTACAATATACAATGTGACAACTTTAACAGTATCGATAGGTAGTAGCTATTGAATAATCGATTCTATTCAATTTAAATGATGATGAAACACTGCTTGATGAGTATATATAGTATGATGAACTTATAATACTTTAAATAATATAATAGTATACGGCTATAAATCACCAGGTATTTACTTGAAAGATAATTCACAATACAATAAAATTAATAATGTGCGTACATATAATGATTGATCCAAAGTTACGCGATGACCTTGATTTGCCTTTGTTAATTCATCAAACAATTATGTGACAAATGTTGTCAGTTATAATAATATGGATGCATGATTGCAATTAAATGGGTGAGCAAATAATAATGTGATAAAAAATTTAGAAACATATTGAAATTGAAGATTTTGAGTGTTCTTTTGGAATTGACCTATAAATAATGTGATTATAGATTTAAATAGTCATAATAATCCTTATTGAATGTATGGATGATCGACTAGTAATTATTATTATTGATCTATTTCATCTGAAAATGGAAATCCTTTGCGTTTATATACAGTAGAATACTGACCTCAATATGTTACTTCAGATTGTATCATTACTTATGATAATACATGATTGACAAATAAAGATGTAGTTGCTACATTGACTTGATGTTCTGTGGATGGATGAGAAAATGATCAAGAATATGTTTTTACAGATAATTGAACTCATGATTTTGAATATAAAATTTTATCTTCATTCTCCTTTGAGATTAATGATATGGTAAACTATGCACTTTGAAATACATGAATTTTAACACGAATAAAAACAGCTACTGTAGATTGGATAGATAAAGAAAGTCCTACTTGTGAAGTAGAATACAATATTACAGAAAAAACTTTAGAAGACGTAGTAGCTGTATTGACATGATGTAGTGAAGATATTTTAGCCACAGATACGACATATACATTTACAGAGAACTGAGAGTATTTGTTTAAATTTCAAGATTTAGCATGAAATACTTGAGAAAAGTTGGCTGAAGTAAATCGAATATATAGTGTATGATGAGGTTGAGGATATTCGCTAAAAAAAGATAAATGTCCTGATGGAGATTTTTCGGATAGTTATTATGATTGAGATTGCTGATTACCAGAAGATGATGTAGCAGAATCAAATCCAAAACAGCATTGATCAGCATGAGAAAATGGCGAATCACAAGAGTATTATAATGCATACATTTGGGCATATAATAACTGATTATTAACAAAAAAGCAAATAGATAGTAATATATTAAATATGAATTTGACGAGAATAGAGATGTCTAGACTTTTGTCTAATTATGCTATTAATATTTTGTGAGATATTCCGGATTATACTAGAGAAAAAGACTTCTACGATGTGTCAAACTATTTAGATAGTTTGTACAATAATTCTGTAACTAAATCATATCAATTATGAATTATGTGAATTAATATACCAGATGAAAATTTTAGGCCAAACGACATAGTGTCAAATGCAGAATTTATTACTGCACTTTCAAGGATGTTATATCAAACAGCCGATTGATCTGATATTTATTATTCAACACACATAAACTTGATGAGAGATTTATGAGTTATAGTAGGAGAAATAAACCCATATTCTACAGAAATATTTTGAGATGTCTTACTTATATTATATCGCGCCAGTGTAAAACAATAAATAAAATATTACACATTTTATTATACCTATATATAGAGAAAATTTTTCTAGAAAAAATGGTGTCTAAATTTTTCAAAAAAAGTCAAACAAAATAAAAGAAAAATTTTTAGTCATCCCATTTTTGATTAGATTTTCATTTTTAGACCTTGCTAAAAAAAATTGAAAAAAAGTCGAAAAATCTCTTGCAATTAGTACTAATTTCTGTATAAATACTTCCGCAACATTAAAGCGACGCATCAACATCACAGTATGTATCGCTAAATATAGTTGGAGGTATTTAACACAATAGTATAATATATTACGTTTATTCGAAATTGCAATGAATCTTTTTAAGAGCAAAGAACGGATGCCTTGGGTAAAAAAGAGGAAGAAGGACGTATTTGGCTGCGATAAGCTACGATGAGGTGCCAAAGACCGCTTGGAGTCGTAGATGTCCGAATGGGGAAACCTCCCCGCTATATGCGGGGGTAAAAGACCAAGACCATGTGAACTGAAATATCTTAGTAACATGAGGAAAAGAAATCGTAAGAGATTCCCTTAGTAGTGACGAGCGAACGGGGAGTAGTCCAAACCTAATCAGTGTAAGGTTCTAGCCGTTGCTGGTTGAGGTGTTGTGGGGCCAGTTGTGAGATAGCTAGTAATGTCTCGAAGCATGATGTTTATTTAAAAGAAGTGTCTGGGAAGTCACACCGCAGAGGGTTAAAGTCCTGTATTTAAAAAGTAAACACTCCTTTATATTGGTTCCCAAGTAGCGTCGAACACGTGAAATTTGGCGTGAATCTGGGCCGACCACGGTCCAAGACTAAATACTTTTTTACACCGATAGCGCATAGTACCGTGAGGGAACGGTGAAAAGAACCCCAGGAAGGGGAGTGAAATAGATCCTGAAATTCTTTGCTTACAATTGAGTGGGAGCCGTAAGGTGACCACGTACCTATTGACGAATGGGCTAGCGAGTTATTGATACTAGCAAGGTTAAGGCAGTTATAGCTGGAGCCGTAGGGAAACCGAGTCTGAATAGGGCGAATAGTTAGTGTTAATAGACCCGAAGCGATATGAGCTAGGCATGGGCAGGCTGAAGATATGCGAAAGCATGTTGGAGGGCCGAACGGGTTGGAGCTGCAAATCCTTCCGATGACCTGTGTCTAGGAGTGAAAAGCTCATCGAATATCGCGATAGCTGGTTCTCTCCGAAATGCATTTAGGTGCAGCCTGTAAATTAGATCTTGTAGAGGTAGAGCTCTGATAAGACTAGGGGTATCGAGAGATATTACCAAATCTTGTTAAACTTCGAATGCTACAAGGAATTTTACAGAGTGAGACTGCGGGAGCAAGTTTCGTAGTCAAAAGGATAACAGTCCAGATTTCTGATTAAGGTCCCAAAAGTGTAGTTAAGTGGAAAAGGAGGTGTTTTTACTAAGACATCTAGGAGGTTTGCCCAGAAGCAGCAATCCTTTAAAGAAAGCGTAACAGCTCACTAGATAAGTGAAGATGCGCCGAAGATGTAACGGGGCTAAACTACATACCGAAATCGAAAGTCATATTTATATGGCGGTAGGAGAGTGTCCTATACGGGATGAAGCATTGCTGTGAGGTAGTGTGGACTTTATAGGAGCAAGAATGCTAGCATGAGTAACGACGCCGAGTAAAAATCTCGGCCGCCGAAATCCTAAGGATTCCTACGCAACGTTTATCGTCGTAGGGTTAGTCGAGACCTAAGGCTTTGTTAGAAATAACATGTCGATGGATAGCAGGTTAATATTCCTGCACTTATTTGTACAGTGATGTGGTTACACATTGGGATTTGTGAGAGCTTACTAAGGATGTGAGTCGAGATAATTAGATGATCCCGACATGTCGGGAGGTATATGCAGGGAAGTCCACATATACTTAAAATCGAGTTTGATCGGAAGAGATCCCCTCGGGGTGATTTATTCTCATCGTTCTGGTGTCAAGAAAACCCACTAAACTTATGTGCAGATAACTCGTACTCAGATCAAACACCTGTAGGAGGGTAGAGAATACCAAGGCGATTGGGTTAACTAATGGATAAGGAACTTGGCAAATTAGCGGGCGTACATTAGTAATAAGCCTTTCCTGATGAAAGTCAGGGCGCAGCGAATGACGTGGGGGGGACTGTTTATCACAAACACAGCTCTCTGCTAACATGCAAATGGATGTATAGAGGGTGATGCCTGTCCAATGCCAGAATGTTATGCTCTCTTGTGCAAGCTAGAGAGTTAAGCACTGGTGAATGACGGCCGTAACTATGACGGTCCTAAGGTAGCGAAATTCCTTGTCGGGTAAGTTCCGACGCGCATGAACGGCACAACCATCCCCACACTGTCTTGTCCTTAGACCCAGTGAAATTATAGTTCTGGTAAAAATACCAGATAGTTGCAGTTAGACGGAAAGACCCTGTGAAGCTTTACTGTAGATTGATATTGGGCTGTAGCATGAATTGCTCAGCATAGGTGGGAGGCTTTGAGGTTTCTCCTTCGGGAGGGGCTGAGCCATCATTGAGATACCACCCAACACATGTCGCATCTCTAACCCCAAAAAGTTGGGGAACAGTGTCAATTGGGCAGTTTACCTGGGGCGGGTGCCTCCTAAAAAGTAACGGAGGCGTACAAAGGTTTGCTTGCTACGGATGGAAACCGTGGTGGACGTGTATTCGCAAAAGCAAGCTTAACTGTGAGACAAACATGTCGAACAGATAGGAAACTAGGTGAAAGTGATCCGGATCTTCCATGTGGAAGGGGATCCGCTCAACGGATAAAAGTTACTCCGGGGATAACAGGCTAATGGTATCTAAGCGTTCATAGCGACGATACCGTTTGGCACCTCGATGTCGGCTCGTCGCATCCTGGGGCTGTAGAAGGTCCCAAGGGTTGGGTTGTTCACCCATTAAAGCGGAACGCGAGCTGGGTTCAGAACGTCGTGAGACAGTTCGGTCCCTATCTACTGTAACCGTAGGCAATTTGAAAGATGCTGTCCCTAGTACGAGAGGACCGGGATGGACAAGCCTCTAGTAATACCAGTTGTCATACCAGTGGCACGGCTGGATAGCTACGCTTGGAAAAGGTAACCACTGAAAGCATCTAAGTGGGAAACTTGTCTTAAGATTAGATTGCCCTCTCTTTATGAGTTAAGAGCCCTGCGAGACTAGCAGGTTGATAGATGTCATGTGTAAGTCCAGTAATGGATTCAGCAGAGACACACTAATAGCTCGAGCGAGTTTTGTTGTAAAATTTTCTTCGAATGACGTAATATATTATATTATTGTGTAAGTACTGTTGTAATATGAAGTAAAATAATTATCATTATATAGATAATTTAGGTCTTATGTTTACAAATGGTGGTGCTTATGTGGATTGGGGAAATACCTGTTCCCATTCCGAATACAGAAGTCAAGCCCAATTCAGTCGATGATACTTGTCATATTATGGCTGGGAAAGTAGATTGGTGCCACCATTTGTGGATATAGGTCCACGAGATCATTAATAGTATAAATAAGAGATAAAGTATGGATTTTTTTGTTTGTGAAGAGTTTGACCCTGGCTCAGGATGAACGCTAGCAGAATGCTTAACACATGCAAGTCGAACGCCCCGATTTATCGGGGAGTGGCAGACGAGCGAGTAACACGTACTTAACTTGCCCTTGAGATGGGAACAACTATAGAGATATAGCTAATTCCCAATATGCTCACGATGGTGAAATCCCGATGTGAGGAAAGATTTATCGCTCAAGGAGAGGGGTGCGTCCTATCAGGTAGTTGGTAAGGTAACGGCTTACCAAGCCTATGACGGGTAGCCGGTTTGAGATGATGATCGGCCGCGATGGGACTGAGATACGGCCCATACTCCTACGGGAGGCAGCAGTGGGGAATATTGCACAATGGACGAAAGTCTGATGCAGCAATTCTGCGTGAAGGATGAAGCATTACGGTGTGTAAACTTCTTTTTTGGTAGAAGACGAATGACGGTATACCAAGAATAAGGGACGGCTAACTATGTGCCAGCAGCCGCGGTAATACATAGGTCCCGAGCGTTATCCGGATTTACTGGGCGTAAAGTGTCCGTAGCCTGATATGTAAGTCTGTTTTCAAATATTGTGGCTTAACCATAAAGAGGGAATAGATACTGCATATCTTGAAGTTGTTGGGGGTTAGTGGAATTTCCGGTGGAGCGGTGAAATGCGTTGATATCGGAAAGAACGCCGAAAGCGAAAGCAGCTAACTACAATAAACTTGACGGTGAGGGACGAAAGCTTGGGGAGCAAACGGGATTAGATACCCCGGTAGTCCAAGCTGTAAATTATGCCTGCTAGATGTTTTGGACCTTCATGGTCTGGAGTGTCGCAATCTAACGAGTTAAGCAGGCCGCCTGGGTAGTATATTCGCAAGAATGAAACTCAAAGGGATAGGCGGGGGAACACACAAGCAGTGGATTATCTAGATTAATTGGATAATAAGCCAAGAATCTTACCTAAACTTGACATGTACTATGTCCTATATGAAAGTATAGTAGTCCGAGCAATCGGACGTGGTACACAGGTGGTGCATGGTCGTCGTCAGCTCGTGCCGCAAGGTGTCTAGTTAAGTCTGGAAACGAGCGCAACCCTCATCTTTAGTTAGAATGTCTAAAGAGACTGCTTCGGTAACGGAGAGGAAGGAGAGGATGACGTCAGATCCTCATGCCCCTTACGTTTAGGGCTTCATAGATAATACAATGGGTAGTACAGCGAGAAGCAATACCGCGAGGTGGAGCAAAACTCTAAAACTATCCTAAGTTCGGATTGCAGTCTGGAACTCGACTGCATGAAGTTGGAATTGCTAGTAATGGCGGGTCAGCTACACCGCCGTGAATATGTCCCTGTTCCTTGCACTCACCGCCCGTCAAACCATGGGAGCTGAGTGCCTCTAAAGATTCGCTATGCGGGTTAAGGAGGAAATCAGTGACTGGGGTTAAGTCGTAACAAGGCATCCCTACGAGAACGTGGGGATAGACCACCATCCTAAACTTTTGAAAAAACCAAAACTTGATTCTGCTTTGTCTCTTATTAATACTATTGATTAAGGAAAATGAGCATTGCTCATTTTTTTTGTTATTAAAAAACTTTACATTTATAATAAATTTTTTTCAAAAAAGTGAAAAAAAGTACCACTTTTTTTGTCTTAATTTTAAAAAGCCAGTTTAAATCTACTAAAATTAAATCAAAAAAAGTGCCAAAAAATTTGCAAAATAAAAAATTTGGATTATAATATTTATATGCAAATGTGATGGATGTAGAAAATATGTATAGCGATTAAGTACGAAATATTTAGTTTGCTTGCATATTCATACTGAAATTATATTTGTATACTCTTAGGAAGGTGTTCTTAAACATTAATATTGATAGTTCTTTTCTATAGATAATCTTTGATGTAAATGATTGTTTTGAATTCAGTTTTGCAATATAAATTGTTTTCAGGACAGTCACAGTTATTTTGTGATGATACTTTGTATTGTCATATCTTAATTGTTTATATGTATTATAGTCTTGCAATATAGATTGTGGTATATATGCCTTTATATCAAATTAATTATCTATCGTATGAGATTTATTATTTTGGGTAATGATTTATATGATACCGTGTTAAGTTTACTTGTATTGAGATTACATCAAGATATTTGAAATTTACCATTGATATTGTATTTTACGATTATTATTCATTCTAATTACTCATACACTATTTGTATGATATTTCCAAACAAAATGTTTTACAGATAGACAGAAAAGATTGTTCATTATTGATTTACTATCTTCAGATTAGAATAACACCTTATACCACTTTATAATTTGGATTAATTTTGGCCAATCTTAGTCCGAATGTAAAATGGCTCGTGTTATCCTAACCTTGATCATAGTAGTTCTTTAGTGACTAGTTTATACAAACTCTCATACGAAAATAAAAACAAAACAATTGGCCAGATTTATTTATCTAACTTTATGAGAAAATATAGACTCTATTTGCCTTGAGATTTAGGTAATGTCCTATTTCTAGAGTAGGCAGTAATCAATATTGTTTGTTTCTGGCATCTTCCTATTCCCCTTCAACTTGCATTAGCAAGTTTTTTTAATTTTGAAAAAACCGCATCATTGATGCGGATTAATTAATTTTTCATTGCCAATGCTCTGCATAGTCATGCAGAATTATTACCATTGGTTTCGTGCCATTCAACGGGTTTCTCCTATATGATTTAGAGATCAAAGAAGATCTTTTTTGACCATGAACAGCAGGCCCCATCGGCTTGACTGGTTTTCGTTTTGTCTCCATTTCTTCTTTTCGTTTTTATTTTTACTCAAATAATATATTTATCAAAACAAAAAAGTCAATGTATTTCTATTGAATTTATTGGAATTTTCTGTATTCTCTCCTTATAAAAATATAAAATAAATAATGTTAAACAAAAAAATATGTAAATTATGAAGAATTTAATGACACAGAAGAAACTATTGTTTCTTTGCTTAATAGCAGAGTTACTCATTCTCCTTGTTGGAACTGAGTTTTTTAACCCATTTCCAGTATCTGACATCGCTCAAAGCGAATACATGGTTATCATGACAATGGTTATTTGCTTTATTTCTTGTATCATTGGCATTGCTTCTGTGGCAATCTATGGAATAGGGCAAGACGACAAAGGTATCTTTTCAAATTTTAATGGAGCACTTCTTGTCGTGAGCATATTGATTACTCTAATAATTCCATATTTGTGGCAGATTATTAATTTAATCATTGTTTTTATGACGGTTGTATTTCTCATTATCCTCAACAGAAAGTCCTCAGTTCAATCGTGAGGACTTTTTCTTGTATTAAGTTAAAATAAAAATATATAAAAAATACAAACATTACTAATTTTTAATTCTTAATTCTTCATAATTTTGAAATATTATGTAATTCGAGAGTGAAAACAGACTTGAATATTTACTTCACGAGATGAATGCAAAGATTTCGTGATGTGAGCAAAATGAGCAAAATATAAATCATTCAAAACTTTAGCTGAAGCAGAAGAAGCTTTGGAGAAATGATTTGAGCCTTACTACACAAAAGAAAAGCGATTTGAAAAAGATATTCCATTTGAAAAAAATAGCATTGCAGTAGATGCTGCTTGTAGCCACAATCCAGGTCTCACCGAATATCAATGAATTGATTTGGTCACATGACAGCAAATCTTCCATGAAAAACTGGGAGAATGAACAAATAATATTTGAGAGTTTTTGGCTCTTGTTCACTGACTTAGCTACCTAAAAAAACTCAATTCAGACAAGGCTATTTACTCAGATTCCAAGCGAGCAATTAAACGAGTTTCAGAATGAAAATGTAAAACTAATTTGGCTAAAACTCCAAAAAATGAACAGATCTTCAATTTAGTAAAAAGAGCAGAAAAACGGTTGGCTGAAAATAAATATTCAACGAAAATATTAAAGCGGAAAACTGAAGATCGATGAGAAATTCCAGCAGACTTTGGTAGGAAGTAGTATAATTGAGAATTTTTAAAAACTATTTTGTCAAAAAACATATTGAAAATTGTAAATAAATAGTTATATATAAAACATATAAATAAATATTAACCATTTTAGTTAATTTTGTATTGATTTGAAAAAATAAATTGCTATTATTTATATGTTAATGAATATTTGCAATGAAAATTGTATTTAGAAATCATGAATTAGAGGATTTGGCAAATGGAATAGGAGATTATATGTATCCATTATGAATTGCCAAAAAGTATCGTGCAGTTTTGCGTATTATTTCATGAATGGACTCTATAAAAGAGATTCGTGAAATTAGTTGATGGAAAGCTGAACGAAAGAAATGAAATAGATGAGACCAGCTATGAATCAGATTAAATAATCAGCGGAGATTGATTTTGAAATTTCAGTGAAATGAGGTTGTTGTAGCATTGGTTTGGGAGATTTCTAAACATTATGAATAGTTTTATTCAATAAAAATATTAAAATGAAATATGAACATCCTTGAGTTTTGTTAGATTTATTTTTGGATTCTAATGGTATGACTCAAAAAAAATTTGCAGATTTGATCTGAAAAAATCCTGTGGAAGTAAATCAAATAATAAATGGTAAAAAAAATATAACACTTGATTGGGCTATGAAAATAACAGCTGTTTTTGGCTGAAATTACAAGCACCGACTATCAATGCAAGCTGATTATGATGAACAAGAATATAAAAAGTCCAAAAAATATCTTGAATTAAAAAAAATCCAGGGAAAAGTAAAAAAATATCATTTACAAACTGCATAGTTTTGATTTTACAAATTACAATTTGAAAAAATAAAAAATAACCTTATAAGATAATTGAATTTTTTACAATTTCACATTTTTTCATGTCTTTAGCAAATAAATATCGTCCAACTACATTTGATACTACAGTAGGGCAAGAACACATCACTGATATTTTGAAATCAAAGATAAAAAATAGTCAACAAAGCAATCATAATTATCTTTTTTTCTGACCAAGATGAACATGAAAGACAAGTGTCGCAAGGATTTTGTCCAAAGCTATGAATTGTCTGGATTTACAAGATGGAAACCCTTGTAATAAATGTGCAAATTGTATCGCAATCAACGAATGAAAAACACTTGATTATGTAGAAATTGATGCAGCAAGTCATACTTGAGTAGACAATATTAGAGAGGAAATTTTGGCAAAGACTGACTACCCTCCTACACAATTAAAGAAAAAAATATATGTGATAGATGAAGTTCATATGTTGAGTAAATGAGCATTTAATGCTCTTTTGAAGACGATTGAAGAACCAAAAGATTATATGTCATTTATTTTAGCTACTACAGAAATTGAAAAAGTTCCTGAAACAATAGTCTCTCGTTGTCAGGTTTTCAACTTCAAAAAAATACCAACAGATAAGATGATTGCTCGTTTACAAGAAATCTGTAAACAAGAAAATTTGTGATATGAAGATGAAGCATTGGATTTGATTGAGAGCATGGCAGAATGATGTGCAAGAGATGCTGTAAAATATATCGACCAAGTAAGTGTTTTTGGAGATATTTCAGTGAAAAATGTGACAAATCTTTTGGGAATAGTAGGAGATAATACAATCAAAGAATTCTTGGAAATCATAAAATCATGAGATAGATCTCAGATTTTCACAAGAGTTGATGAAGTCCATTCACAATGAATCGACCTTGCACAATTTGCAAAACAGGTGATAATGTACATCGATCACCATTTGATGGAAGATGTAGAATTTTTTCTAAAAATTTCAGAATTCTTTGGTGAAATTCTATCTATGATTAGATATTATCCATATCCAAATATGGTGTACAAGATTGTGCTAAATAAATGTGTTTCTGGAGATGAAACACAAGTAGAGATGAAAAAAGAAAAACCTTCTAAAGTCATTCTGAACGAAACGAAGTGAAGTGAAGAATCTATTTGAAGCAAACAAGATTCTTCGTCGCAAGCTCCTCAGAATGACACCGTTGAAACAAAAAAAGTAGAACAGCAATCAGAAATAAATGATGAATTATTTAGTAAAATCTGAGATCAAATTGATTCAAAGACATTGCAGCATGGCTTGAAAAATTTTGTACATGTAAAATCTGTGACAGATTGAAAAATAGAACTTATCGTGATAGATAAAATGACAGAAATAAGTCTGAAAAAAGAAGAAAATCAAAAATTATTAGAGCAAAAAATATTGGAAAATACAGGGAAATCATATTCAATAGACATAGAATATATGGATAAAGATGCCTATTTTTCTCAAATGATGCTGTAAAATAATTAACAATTAATAATTAATAATGGGAAAATCCTAAATTCTTAACTTTTTATTACTTAATCTCAACTTTCACAATCCTAATATTGAAATGGAAAGTTTTGACTTCATAAAAATTGATTTTTTCTCAAAATTCTTTTCTCAAAATATCTACCTGTCGTGTCATCATTTCCAAAAACATTATAGGTTTAATTCAGAAATCAAATATTTGCTGAAACATTTCACGATAGTAATCTAATCAATCTTCACCACCCACAAAAGCAGGCTTTGGTTCCCAATTTTTCACATTTTCTCAGACATTTTCATTAAATGTTTGCTCCGGAATGTATGGTAAATTTGCTACAAGCAAAAAGTTTTCTTTGTCTGAAATTTCATTATTTTTCAAACAGTCTCAAGTAAAAGAAATTAAGTTTGATTGTACTAAATCCACTTTGGTATTTCATAATTTGCTTTTGTAACCTTCAAAATTTTCTCTTGCAAGAGATAGTGTGTACTCGATATATTCACTCAAATACGCTTTTTCAAAAAAGTCTTTATTGTGTAATAGAACCGATAATCAAAGTACTCCACATCCTGTTCCGATATCAAACAAAACTGCGGGTTGACTTATTTTTCAGCTTTGAATATGCTCGTTTACGGCTTGAATCATGTACTCTGTCTCAGGACGAGGAATTAAAGCCCTTTCATCGATTTTAAATTTGTTTCTTAGGAATTCTACATATCCAAGTACATATTCAAGTGGCTTTTTTTTTACTACAAAATCATCGTATGCTTGCATGATTTTAGCCTCAATGTCAGTGTCTATTTCGTTGTCTAGTTTTGTCCACAAATCTTCTCTGGAAATATCCAAAAAATGGCAAATCAAGTTTTCCATTACTCTTTTTTGTTGTATTTTCGGATCTTGTAATAATTCTTGAATTTTCATAAAAATATAGTAAAAATAAAACATTATTTCGTATCTTGTATAAGAATAATAAATTTAAATTCAATTATTAATTGAATTACTGTTTTGTGTTATTCTGAGCGAAGCGCCGTGCTCGGCTTCAGCAGAGAAGAATCTAATATAAAGAGCAGGATTTTTTAGATTCTTCATTACATTCGCATTCACTCATTTCATTCAGAATGACATTATTAATTCTTCATTCTTAATTATCATGTATTCGAGATCAGATTATCAGAAAGTAAAACTTGAACATCATATCTTGCCTGACTTTGCAAAGTTTCTTTTTGAATTAGAAAAAAACCCAAAAATAAATAGAATCATCCCATGAAGAATTTCAAGACAACAAAAATGAAGTAGCGAAATGAGATTTAGAATTACGATTCCAACCACATCTTGATTCAAGTGTATCATGAGCAAATGAGCGACAGCTCAAGAATTATTTGTAATTTGTAATAAAAAAGATATTCAAGAAGTAGAAAATGATACACAAAAATTGGCAAAAATCTTTTTAGAAAAATAAAAAAGTTATGAAAATATTTTGGTGAATATTATGAACAATATTGGCAATTTATATGTGGATTTGGATTATAAATAATTCTTTTAAAAATAAAAAATATAAATTCAAAACCATATTTTTGATATTTTTAATTTCTGTAATTACTGTAGTATTTCTGTACTTTTACAAAGATATCTTAGAAAAATTTGGTCTTTGAAATCTGTCTTTACCAGAGAATATCACAGCAAAAGCAATATTTTCTTTTATTTTTTATTGTGTAAGTTTTTTGGTTTTAATTGCAGTAGTACTCTGAAACATCAAGGAAAAATCGAGCTTAAACTTCATAGTGGTTGCATTGCTACTATTTGTCTGAATTTGAATTTGATGAGTGCTTGTCTGAATAAATACGATGATAATCTATTACATAATTTCCTGCTATGCAGAAGAGATATTGAAATTTTCAACCTGAGAAAATGTATTGCAGACATACGAAAAAAAGGAATCAGTAGAAAAAAAAGATTTTTGAAATTTGATATTCTTTGCAATTTTATCGGGACTTGGATTTAGTGCAGTAGAAAATGTTTTATACTTGATCGTCCTTGTTGCTTGATGAGATGTATCACTATTTACTTTACTTTCCAGATCAATATTCACTACATTATTACATATTGTAGCCACATGACTTATAGCATTTTTTGTGATAAAAAAAGATAAAAATAAACTAAAATATCGAATAAGATGTTTGATCTGAATTTTAGCATGATTTTGGTTGCATTCATTGTACAATTTAAGCTTAAATTATGGCTATAAAATATGAACTATTTTAATTTTAGTAATTTGCTATTTCATACTAACTTATTTATTAGTAAATTCAGATTTGATTTATAAAGATAATTCAAAATAATTGACTTTAATAATTTTTTGTTTATAATATACAAAATAAAGCAATTTATTTGGAAATTTTTCATTTTGGAGTATAATTAGATTAGCTTATAGCTAATAGCTAAAGGCAAGAAAAACTTTTTGAATCGTTTTTATCTTAATTGTACAATAAATGACAAAGCAAACAAGAAATCCAAATTTGATAGAAACATCTAATTATTCAATAAATACAAGGGAGACTATTTCTATTTTGAAATGAATTGACAGTGGCAGTTTTGATAAACTAGTAAAATCATTTTGAAGCGAAAAAGAAGAAAACAAGATCATTTTGTCATGATTTTTAAATAGTACAAATGTAAAATTATCACAATTATGAAACATAAAAATAGATATTAATAATATCAAAAATTACATCCGAAATAAACCAGATATTTCAAAAGATTTAGAAAAGAAAATTGCGAAATTATTTTTGGAGAAATTATACGAGACTTGATCTACAAATATTCCTTTTATGAGTGAAATAAAAGATGCTTTTGATATCAAAAGTAAAGCAGATATAGAAAATAAAAATATCGATTTTAAAACAATTCAAGTAAATATAAATAAACTTTCAGACAATTGGAATGAAAATATAGATTCTGTTGCAATCTCAAACGATGAAATTTTCGACTTGATGGGAAATGATATAAATAAAATTGCAGATTTTCAATCACAAAACGTTAGTTCTCAACAAGAAATTCTTGATTTATTAAATTTTGAAGTAAAGTGAGTGATTAATTATGTGAAATCGCGATGAGAAGATGTAGAATATGATATGAATAGCACTATGAAACCAAATTTGAACATTTCAAGAATGTTTGAAGACATAAATGATACAGATATAGCAAATCTATTGGCCAAAAAATGAAAAATGGAAGATTTACAAGAGTTAGCGTTATCAAGAGATATATTCAAAGATAAGGTAAGCCTAAAAAAATATATAGAAAGATGCAAAAAAATATGAATGGATGATGATTCAATATCAAAATTAAAAAAATTACTATTGGGAAAGGTCGATGAGGAGCAAATAAAAAGATTTTATAAAAATGAATTTGAAAAATTAAATAAACAAATTTGGAAAAAATATTTAGAAAATTTTGAAAATAAATGAGCAAGTTTAAAATTTGTTTCGATAATGAAAAAATTAATACAAAACAATTTTGATTTTTCTAAATTGGAAAATAAAGAGCAAAGTATTTTATGGCAAACTTTAGTAGTAAATGAGAAATCAAACACATTTGAAATGTACACTTGATTGGATCAAGATGAATATAAAAAGTTTTTGAAAGATTTGTATGATTTTGAAAAACAAGATATATCTATGGATGTTGATTGAGTTTGAAGCATAAATTTACATATCAAAAAAAATGTAAAAAAATGAGAAAATAAGGTATTCTTGGATGTAGAAAATTTTAAAACTATGGATAGTATCCAGCCATTTGAATTTACAGTAAATATAGATGACAACACTCCAGAATTTATCCAAGATTTAGAAGATGAAGATACACCTTTGAGGTCAAACTGAATCATGGAAACTCATATCACAAAGTGATGAAAATTAAATATTTGAAATGGATATACATTAGAGATTTGTGGAAAGCAAATCACAAAATCACAGATAGATGAACTATTGGATTGTGATTCAGACAAAGATGCTTTGTATGAAAAATTGAAAAATTTCTGACTATATGATGATTTAAAAGATCAAGTAGACTCTGTCTACAAAAATATGTATAATCCTCAAAATGTGTGTTATGATTATGATGAAGATTGATTTGCACAAAACAATGACCAATGATATTGACCATATGGATACAGATATTGCATATTTGAAGAAATGTTGAAAAATTTGGATGTAAAAATTCTTGAGAGAAATCTAATTTTTGAATGAAATAATGTAGATAAGTTGAGTCAGATATACATTATGTCCAAGTTTGGATGATTTAAGGGAAAAGACAAACAAGATCAACAAGTGAAAAAAATATTTGATGCAGATAGAGATTTAGATGAAGAACTTGGTGATGCAGAGTCGTGAGAAGCAAAGGCACAAGAGCTTTGGAATGATATCAAATTAGATTATGATTGATGGAGCCCAGATGATGAAGATGATAATTGAGTATATGAGTTTGATTGAAAGATAGAGGAAGATGCAGAGAGATTTCGAAATCAGTTAGATGATGAATGAAAAAAAGCATTTAAAGATAGGTTGTATAGTTTGTGTGATAGTGATACAGATATTGAAGATAGCGATAGAATTAGAGATGAATTGGATAATTTGTTTTATAATCTGGAAAATCCTACAAATTCGGTACAGTGAGATGATAATGATACTGATGAGCCCATTCCAGAGAAAGAAAAGACTCCAGAAGAACAATTTCAAGAGTCTTGGGAAGGTTTGTCTGGAGACAAAGAATGTAAATGTGAAGTCTGAACAAGATTGTATTTTGATTTGTGAGAAAGTCAATTGGAGCCAAAAGATATATCAGACGCTACTAAATCATTTTATTGTTTTGAAATCGTAAATGTCTGAGAAGATAAATTTTCACTCAAAGCAATTTGATGAGATCTGAAATCAAGTTTGGCAGGTAATGTATATGAATTACCAAAAACCAAAGAACAATTAGATTTCATGAAAAAGTGATGAAGTATATACAAGGTCAGAAAAAACACATCGAGAGATCGAAATTCATGTATTGAGAGCATAAATAAAGCTGAATTCTTCAAAAAATTTACAACATTTGGAAATATAGATTGACAAGTACATTTAGATGGAAATAAGTTTGTAAACGATAAATGAGAAGAAATTAAATATTTCGATCGTATAGAGTGAGTATTTGATTCCAGTAAAAAAGAGGTAAAAGACCGATGACAGTGAAATAAATTGTATAAATATGAAATAAAAAAAGTAAATACAAGTAAATGAACAGTAACTCTGGAATCTACATTTGATGGGTATGATGAAAATGAAAATTATAAAGAGGTAAAATATAAATATGAAAATGAAATACCATTTGAGCAGTTTATTCTATTGATGGAATGAAAAAGACTAAAATGATACACGGAAGCTGAACAAAAAGAAATGGAGACAAAATACGAAATAAACGATCCAAAACGTTTAGCCACAAAATGAATGAGAAAGTGGATTTCTATATGAAGTATCATAAATGTTTTCAAAAATACTACAAAGTCCATAAAAGCAAAACTAGATGAAAATAAAAAAGAACAAGATGAATTTTTGGAAAATTATCTATTTTCTCAAGAATGACTTGATTTATATGGTAAGCTATGATGATTGTTTGGAAATAGTTCTATATGAGATGCAATTAAAAAGAGTCAGTATGAATTTTACACAAATAGAGAAAATAGGACACGGAAAAAAATAGAGGAATGGTACAAAATTTTTGAATCAGATCCTAATTACTCAGAATATTTTGCTGAACATTTGCAGCATATATTAAATAGAGAATGATATGTCTGAAATGATAAAGATAGATATAAATTTGCAGCAGCATTTTTGATTATGGTAAAAAAAGAATGACCATACCCAAGAGTGTTTGCAAACCAAAAAGATAAATGAAAACGAGTAGAAAATATTTTATGACCAGAACATAAAACGAGATTTTTGAATTTTTATGAGAAAAAAAAGCATGAAATAGAACAAGCCAAAGATATGTGATATCCATCATGAGATAGATTAGAAAAACAAGAAGAATTAAATAAAATGGAAATACAGTATATTGTGTCTACGATAGACGGAAGGGCTCCATATGGACCTGCAAGTAATGAATTTATGCTAAAAAGTGTTTGGTGATTGAAATTTATGTCTACTCTGGAGGAAAATGCGAAATGATACTATAATAAACATGAAGAGGAAAAAAATAGTTTGGAAACATTTTATGCTGCTGAAGAATCGTATCTCAGAAATCTTTGATCTTGAAAATTTCAAAAAGCATTGCCAGCTTTGGAGCGTATGTGTGAAACTGCAAAGACTAAATGAGAAGCGTTTAGGGTAAAGTGATATTTACTCGGAGCAATGCTTATGTGAATTATTAAAAATAATTCATCGGCAAAAACAATAAAATCATTTTGGTGAACTTGTAGAGCTATGTGATTCACACCAGGATATCGGATGAGAGATATCGAACATCAAGACAAAATACAAGTACTTTTAGATTGAATTACTGATGGCGAATTTTCAAAAGAATTAAAGTACAATATTTCTGATTTTGAACCATGAAATATAAAAGATTTAAAATATTCTTTTGGAAAGCAATTTCAGTGATATTGGAATGTACATGGTGAAAATATTCTGAAAAAAATAGAAGATCCAACAAATAAATTATGAGGTAAAAGTATAATAGATCTTGCGAATGAAAAAGATAATCCAAATAATCATATTTTCAAAGACATAATCAAAAATAGTACAACAAATGAAATAGATAAGAAATGAGATGTCTCTACTATTTTTGCACAAGAATCTCCTTTGAGTGCAACAAGTGATATGATAAAGGAATATATACCACAATGAGGTAGGTATAAACCTAGTGATCCTGAAAAATTGAGCGATTGTGAAGATTTTTGGAAGTTCGTTAGAGAGCGTATACCGTCTTGAGATGCAGGAAAAGAAAAAACTTGATTACTGTTTAAAAAATATTTTAATTGGTTTAATAGTGAATTAGATTCAAATGATAAACAAATGATTGTAAAATCATTGCCTTTGATACAAGAAGAAAAAAGTCTATGACATAAAAAAGAAGCTGAATTTATGCTATGGTATATGATAAAATGAATTTTGCACGAAAATACAAGATGATCATTTCCAGAAGATTTTGAAGTAGTGGCAAATAAATTTGTAGATTTTTTCTATTCAAATATATGATATATAGATAAAGATTTGATAAAAGAAACATTTTCAGATAGAGAAATATGTTCGTCTTTTGATGAGCCATATCATATGCTCAATTGGTGAGAATATCTAAAATATAATATGTCAGATACAAAATGATTATATAATTCAAAAAGAAATGATTATAATAATTCTATGAACTATTATTTAAATAGCCATAATATTAATGAGGACGATGTTATAAATAAGAAAATTGAGAACATATGGAGAAGTATACATAATAAATGTACAGTACCAGATAAACTCATATGAAGTACAGCTTGAGAAAACTTTCAAATAATGACAAGGCAAGAAATAAACAATCAAACATTATTGCGTGCATAAAATCCCTATTGATTTTCACTAAAAAAATTCTATCTTGGAAAAGGTAGAAATTTTTTTAATTTTCCAAAAAATAAGCCATGGCTAAATGAAAATTTATCGTAATCGATTGAACTGACTGAAGCGGAAAATGAACACAAACAAAATTACTCGTAGAAAGATTACAAAAGGAATGATATGCAGTAGAAATGGCAGATTTTCCACAGTACTGACAAAGAAGTGCAGCCATGGTTGAGGATTATTTGAATTGAAAATTTGGTACAGCACAAGAAGTCTGACCATATAGAGCGTCTGTGTTTTATGCAATAGACAGATATGAAGCAGCTCCAAGGATCAGACAACGATTGGATGAATGAAAAATAGTGGTAACAAATAGATATGTTTCATCAAATATGTGACATCAAGCATGAAAAATTCACGATTTAAGTGAAAGAGATAAATTTCTTGAACGACTTGATGAATTTGAATATTGATTGTTTTGAATACCAAAACCAGACATAAATATCTTACTTTATATGCCTACAGAAATTGGACAACAATTAGTAGATATGAAATGAAAAAGAGAATATACTGATAAAAAAAGAGACATCCACGAAGCGGATTTACAGCATTTAAAAGATGCAGCACAAGCATACAAATATGTAGCACAAAAATATAATTGGCTTATCATAGATAGTGCTCCAAATGGACACTTGCTCTCAATTGAAAAAATTTCAGATATTTTGCGAGAAAAAGTAAAAAATGAATTATAACCCACAAAAAGCTAAGTCATTTCGAACGCAGTGAGAAATCCACCCTTTCATCATTTCGAACGCATAATGGATTTCTCGTCGCTTCACTCCTCGAAATGACATGTTCCTCTTTCACCAGGATAGATCAAGCCCTGAAAGGGTGGCATATAACAAGCTCTGGGTGCTTGCCCCGCAATGCAGTGGACAACCCAGAGCGATGATTTTCATTTATGAAATATAAAATAATTAATGATTTCCATATTGTAGGGATAGAGCTTGCCCTATCCTTTTTCAAATAATCAAATTCAATTATACGATATATGTCATCCCTTCGGGATTTTTCCCTATTTCACATTCCTTGCTGAGGATTTCATCCTCAGCTATTTGATATTTCGTCTCTTCGGGACTTGTTGTTTCTGACCTCGTCATGTCGACCACTGGTTGTCATTTCTGACTAAAATCTAATCTCTGAAATAGTCCTATTATATCCCATTTTTTTTAATTCTAAATTTACTTTTCCCAGTATTTCTTTTTTGTGCTGAAATGCTTGTATTTTGATATTTTGGTCTGAAGTTTTGATATACAAAGTACTAAATCTAATAAATCATTCTATATTTTTATTTCCAAAAAAATCCTGAACAGCTCTAATTCATACAGTTCAAATCATTCTTTTTCAAAATGATTTTTTTGCAAAAGATTTTCTAATCATATCATTAAATGAGTCCATATTCGTATTATCTAGTTAAACGATAAATATAATAGAAAAAAATTTTTTCATTTCAAGCAAGAACAATTTGAAATATAAATAAAAATTTATATAAAGATTTTGTTTATTTAGTTATTTTTGTGATGAAAAAAATATTTTGAGTATTAGTTGTTCTATGCTTTTCTTTTATATGATATTCGTATGGATTGTACTCAGATCAATGCTCATGATGAAAAGTGTATCGATCAGAATGAGTCTGCTGAAACTGTAATTCTTGTGATTGAGTAATGTACTGAAATACCGGGATAATTGGTTGTGATGTGGTATGATATAAAAAATGTTGCCCAGCATGATCAATTGTCATAACTGTAAATGGTAAAGAAAAATGTAAGCATTGTGATAGCTTAACACAAGCTGAGATTGGTAGTGCAAATACTGAAAATTGTACACTTTGATGTGATACATGACATGTATATGAATTAGAAAATTGAGCTCCTGCTTGTTGCCCTTGAATTCTTGACGAAAGTGGGCATTGTCAGGAATCGTTGTCACAATATTGAATAGATATAAGCACAGAATGTCTGCTCAATTGACAGTGTGGATTGAATGTCTACAAAGTTTTGTGAATCCGTAAATCAAATGAGAATCCTACTGTTATGTGATTTTTTCAGGACATTACATTAGCAACTACTACAGCAGCATTATGAACAGTCATTATCGTTATCATCATAATTAGTTGATTGTTTTTTGCTTTTGCTTCTATTACATGAAAAGACACAAAGCGTGCCAAGACTATGTTAATTGATGCATTTATTTGATTGCTTTTAGTCATGTGATCATATACTATTATTAGGCTCATACAATTTATAGCTACAGCTTGATCATAATTTTAAATTTATTAAAATTTTTATGAATATATTTTTTATATCAATATTCCCAGAAATTTTTGAAAGTTTTTTGGCTACATCGCTCATAAAAAAAGCTATAGAGAGAAAAATATTAAAATTTGAAATAATAAATCCAAGGCAATTTTGTCATGACAAAAATCAAAAAATTGATGATGAAATTTATTGATGATGAGCTGGTATGCTCATGATGGCCAAACCTATAATTGATTCTGTAGAATTTGTAATATCAAAAATAGAGTGAAATTTTCAAATCATTTTCCCATCACCAAGTGCAGAAGTTTGGAATCAAAAGTATGCTCATTCATACTCAAAATATGAAAACATTATCTTTGTCTGTGGTAGATATGAAGGAATTGATTATCGTTTTGAGCAATATATGCAGGACAGGTACTCTAATAATTTTAGGAAAATTTCAATGGGAAAATTCATTACATTGTGATGAGAATTGCCGAGCATGACAATGGCAGAGTCAATAGCCCGCCTCATACCATGAGTAATTCAAGATGAGATTAGTCGACAAGATGAAAGCTATCAAATCTCCATGAATATGGAAAACTTAGAATACCCACAATATACCAGGCCAAAAGAAGTGGAGTGATTTGTCGTTCCAGAGGTATTATTGAGTTGAAATCACAAAGACATAGAAAACCGAAAAAATGAAAATAGTAAAACAATTTAAAAAATTAACAATTAATAATTAATAATCATGGATACAAAAAAAACTTTATGATTGTTGTATTTTGGTAGATTAGATGGTGAAAAATGATTTTGATTAATATTGGAAATGCTCAATATGTTTGTAAAAAAGTACTGAGCAATCCCATTTTCATTTTATGTCTTTTGAAAATGAAAATATGAAAGAGAATTGATGACCTTGTGACAAAATTATTCATCGATACATTTTTTTTGACGACAACCATTGGACATTATAAAAAGATATCAAGAAAATTGCCATTTTTGTTTAGTTCCATCTACTTTTTTGGAGACATTTGGGCTGACTGCATTAAATTCCTTGTCTATGTGAATTCCTGTAATTGGCTTTGCAAAATGAGGATTATCTCAATTTATAGAGCCTAAATTTGATATTTCACAAGTTTGATGAATCGACGATGCTCATAAATTATTCAATTTGGTGGAAAGTATTGTCAGAGATGTCAATTCTGGAACTTTAGATTTTGAAAAGGAAAGCAAAAAGGCACTATCAACTGCCAAAAAATATACTACGAAAAAATGGATAGATTTATCTAAAGAGTTATTTTGAAAACCTAAAAGAATCCTAATTGTCAGTGATTTTAAAAGTAAATTGTGATGAATAGAGACATATATACATGATGTAGCAAATATTTTGAAAAATGAATGATATGAGGTAAAAATTTATGGTACAGAAATTCCAAATTGATTTTTGTGAAAATTAATTAGAAAATTTGGCTTATTTTTTGCTTTGCGAAATTTTGTAGACTGAATAAGACTAAAGAGATTAACTAGGAAATTTATGCCGAAAATCATCCGATATCATAGTACATTGAGACGACTTGGTCGATATCCAGTGAAAACACTTTCATCTTACTGAGCAAAAAAATTAGTAATGTACCATGATTTATGATATTTTCATCCGTTTCCGAGCCAAGTTACAGATGAGAAAATGATAAAAGCTCCATTAACACTAAAAAATTTTATTAAATCTGCCAATACAAAAAATCCAATCAAAATTGTTGCAATATTTTTTAAATATATATCAGTGAAATTGCTTTCTAACCAATTAAAAAAATCCGTGAATTTACACTTAGTACCATCAAGCTTTATGGAAAAAATAGTTGCAGATTCATTTGATATAAATTCCAACAAAGTAAAAACTTTTCCTCACTTTGTTCAATAAATATAAAATTTTGAAAAAAACTATAAATTTCATTTGTTTTTTTCAAAAACATCATTATATAAAAAAAGATTAGTATTTGCAAAAATTACTAAATTTTGTTATTTTAATAAATCAATGAGAAAAAAAGTAAAAACAAATATAATATTATTTGTCGTAGCAATACCGATTGCGATATGATTATTCTTTTTGTTAGAATCTCCAAATTTTTTGTGAGCGAGTGTCATTTCGTTGAGAGAACAAGAAGCTATGAAAGAGAATAAGCGGGATTTGTGATATACAAACGAATGAAATGTCTTGGATGTATTTTTGGATGACAAAGTAGAAAATTTAGATTATCTCACGGTATCTATCGCTTATGACAAAGAAAATGTCTCATTTGATTTAGATGACATAGATGCGCAGACAGAATATAAAATCTTGTCCAATGATGATTGAAATCTTTTGATTCAGTTTAATAATTTTTCAAATAAAAATTTTGATTACAAAAACAGTTTGTTTATGCTGAAATTCTCATGAGAAACTCAAAACATTTTGGTCAGTCAGGCTACAGCATCTTTGTTTACATGAAATGATAGATTTCTCGCTGTATGATCATTAAATCAGTACAGACAAGCTCATGATTAATTTTTATTACATTAGAATGTGGTGATGATTAAATTTTTAAAAAAATTTATATCAGTATTATCGTTGGTAATTGTTGTATCCTTATGAAATATCGTATTTGCAGAAGTAGATGGTTTTTCTGTAGATGTAAAAGATACAATAAATCTTTGAGAAGCTGTAGACTTTACGGTATCAGCAATCAAAGATTGAGAAATATATAAAGAATTTTCTTGATATGTCTTGTTTGATATCATTGATAAAAACTGAAATACTTTAGATTCTGATTTATACACTATATCAAGTTATTGATATTATAATTTCGTTGAGACAGATCAATGAGTAAAAACCTTTTCAAAATGATTAGAAATTAAAAAAGCATGAAATTATACACTCAGAGTAAATGCATTAGATGAATGAGTTTGAGCTACAAATTGAGCTGCAAATATAACAGTATTGTGAGAGAGTGGAAATCAGCAGACAGAAACTATAAATATAGAATATCCAATTGATTGATCGACAGAGACAAAATGATATGTTACAGTCATGTGATCATGTGAGAAACTAAAAAATTCACCAGTTATCATCTACTTAAATAATAGAGCTGTCTGAAGTGGGCATACTGATGCAAAATGAGATTTCAGTATACTTGTATCAGATCTACTTTCATGAAACAACGAAATACAAGCAAAAATAGTAGATATAAACAATTTAGTATTATGAGAATCTCCAATTGTTTCATTAAAATATCAGCAGTTAGAAGATGAACGATATAAATGAATTGAAATTTTACCATCAAAAGATGTAAAACAATGAGATAAACTTACAATAAATGTTAAGACTCAAGATTCAGTAAACTCTGCACAATTGATTTTGGGCAATTGATTGAAATATTCTATGGATAGAATTTGACAATGATTATTTTCAAAAGAAATAGAAACAACATTTACTTGAACTGTAGATATTTCTGTATCATTGATAATTGGTACAGATGAAAAAATATATGAAAATGCAGAGACACTTTCAGTGAAAGAATATATATGAGTATCAAATATAAAATTCACAGCAACAGGTATAGACTGATCTCAAGTGATAGTATCTTGGGAGACAATATGAAATATTCCTAGATTCCAAATAGTTTATTGAACATGAAAAGATAACCTCACAAAATCTACAGTAGTCACTTCATCGTCAATTTTAATAGAAAATTTAGAAAAAGATATTTCTTACTATTTCCAAATAATTCCACAGGATGAGAGCTCTCACACATCATGAGATCCGTCAGATATAGTAGAATATCGTTCCTCAGCTCTTGCTTGTGTCGTAAAATGAATAAAAGTTACTACAGAAAAAATTTGAGATAATTATTACTTGGTACGAGATCCAGTAGAAAATGCAATATCATATGAAGTTTATAGGTCTGATTGGGCTGATATGACCGATTCAAGATTGGTTTGAAGTCTTACCGGTACGAGATTTCAGTATCTTTATAATCCAGATGCGACAAAAGATGAATATGCATTTTATCAAGTACAGGCAATCTGTCCAGATTGAAAAAATATTATAGTGGACAAAGCACAAAAGGTAAAAGTATGACCAGTAGAAAATATGTTGTTAATTATCATAATATCTATTTTTGTTTATAGTTTGTATAGATTAAATAAAATATCAGACGATAATTAATATAAAATAATCTATAAAAATAGAAAATTTTATACTATAAGTTTTGTAATTCATGGATGTCTTTCCAAAAAAACACAATAACAAAAGTTTAGCAAAAAATCAAAAAAAAGAAGAAAAATGAGTTGAATTATATTCCCCAAACATACCTTTGGATCAGAAAATTAATCCATGATCTCTGCTTTCCATGTATTACAAAGATATGTATTGTAAAATTAATTTTTTAGACAATAATCCTTTGCAAAATATTAATTGATATACTGTATCTTCTCTATATTTTTCATCATTAGATACTGGTAATACAAAACTATCTAAAATACAATTGCCAAAGAAAGTTGAAAAGAATTTATCATTTATAAAAAATTTATGATTGGATATAAATGATTGAAATCAAAGTTTTGTAATGAACGAAGAATTTAGTTGCTATATCAGAAGTGTTTTTTCAAAATTATATTTAAATAAAAAATTACAAAAAAAACAAGATTTTTCTTATCGAAGCAAAGATTATCATACAGAAATTCCAGAGATCAATATAATTGAAAAAAAAGTACCATCAAAAAAATTTACACTGAAATATTTCATATGAACAAAATGACAAGCTATAAATGTGGTAACAAGTAGACTTGAAACAATATTTTGAGATGTAGCTATTTTGGTAAATCCTACTGATAAAAGATACAAAAAATTAATATGACAAAATGTCCTCATTCCTATGATCAATAAAAATATTCCAATTATTTGAGATGAGACAATAAGTAGTTTTTATTGAGATTGAACATGAACAATGAGAGTAACTCCATGACATGATGAAGCCTCTCTAAATCTAGCAAAAAGTCATAATCTGTCTACAGATGTATTTGCAGTAGACATTGACTGAAAATTTACGGAAAGTGCTTGAACATTTGCATGAAAAGATTTGTCAGAATTTTATGATAATATTGTAAAATATGTAGATGATATATGAAATATGTATTCACAGACAGATATTGAAGAAGTAAGATGTTTTGATAAGAATACCTGAGAAGAATTATACCCTATGACATTGAGACACTGGACTTTATCGTATGATTATGCAAAAGATTATTTGATAGATTATATTCAAAGTCATGATGTGTGAGATATAGATAGCCTTGCTTTAATTTCAAAAATCGAATCAAAAAATAAAATTGCAATATCAAAGATATCTTCTACATGATACTTGATACCGGTCGTATCAAATGAAAATGGTGACGCTTTTGTATTAGATGAAAATGAAATAATAAATATTTATGGAAATTGAAGGACAAAAAAAGATATCTTAATGACGCTGATTATAATAAATTTAATACTTAATAATGATTTAAATACTGAATTTACATTACAAGAATTAATTGATGTGCTGTTTTCCAAAAATTATTCTTGAGATGACACTAAACTCTGAGAATATCTCAAAATATATACTATAAAATGAGAGAAAAATTCTTTATATAAAAACTGATTAAAAGACATAAAAAGATTCGTTGAGTGACTGGAAAAAGATGCTGAGAAAGTTGAACTTTTAAATGATATTTTACAAGATAGTTTTGCAATCCAATTAGATTGAGATAAAATATCGATAAACTATCATGATATATTTTGAGTTGCTTGATTATCTCTTGGAACAGATGATTCCTTCAGTAAAAATTTTATAGATTATTGCCGAATTTTATATAATTTATGATGCGAGTATTCAGAAAAATCATATAAAGAGATAGAAAGTGAAAAGAGATTGTATATGATATCAAATGAAGAGATTGATTCATTTATAGATACAAATTTACTTTCTCTGGAGTATTCAAAAAGACAAGTATTTTCAAATATAGTAGGACATCCAGTATTAGTAAATGACAAGTGAGAAAACATATCAAATTACAATTCAAAATTTTTGAGTAAAGATTTTTATGAAAATTTTAATGAGTATTGAGTAGATAGCATTAGACTGACCACTCTTTTTTCACAGGTAAATGGTGAAAATCAAAATGAATTAATATTTAATACTTACAAAGCTAATGAATATAATCTCTTGTTGACAAAAATTTGGAATGCAAATAGATATATTTTTAGTAAGTATAGGGAAAGATATTGAGATAATCCAATAAAAATAAAAAAAATCTTAGAATCTATAAATGATGATGGAGTATCAGATTATGACAATTGGATGCTTCATAATTTGAAAATAATTATAGATGATTTTAAATATCAAGTTTCAGAAGGTAAATATTTGCCTTTATGAAAGAAAGTTTTTGAAAATTATATATCACAATTTTGTGATAAATATATCAATATAACTAAGGTAGTAAAAAGAGATAAGACAGAGGATATTATGTTTTTTGTATGATTAACTTTTTTGGAATTATTATATCCATATATTCCAAATTTTGTTACAGATGTAACAAGTAAGTTTAAAGTAGATTGGGAATGAATCTCTGTACTTTGATTGAGTAGCATACAATTAAAAGAAAAAAATTATAAAATAAATATTTTTTCAGATATTATAGACAAAATCGCTTCTATGAAATCAAAAATTTGATTACAAAAGCATGAAATTGTAGATGTATTTGTTCAAGCCAATCCAGATCTTTTGCAATTTTTACAGGAAAATGAGCATGTATTTAGGCTTTTAACAAAGATTCAGAGTATTACATTATTGAGAGCAAATGAAGAGATTTTACCTTGATATGAGGTTGATAATGTGATAAATATTTCTGTTTGAGTTAAAAAACCCGATAAAATAGCTGTAGAAATTAAATGAGATGTGTTGGCTGATTTAGAGAAAGAATACAACGAAAAATTAGAACATTTACAGCATTTGAAATCTCTCTTTGCATCAATTTATACGAGTGCATGAACTGAATTAGTCGAGAAAAAGAGGCAAGAAATTACAAATTTACAAAATGAACTAGAGGAGATAGAGTTTAAAATATGAAAATTAAAAGTGAAATAAACTAATCTATACTTATGTTTTCGTCCTGTTTTAGCAACCCAAAATGTCCATTAAGCTAGATAATATGACATAATAGACAAAAATGGGTGGCTATTTTGAAAGAAATTCGTTGATCAATTTAACTTTTCTTTCTTTTTTTAATCATCTATGTAATCAGACTTTTTCTTTTAGATGTGAAAATATTGATTCAATACTGTTTGTCGTTGTTGGAATTTCAAATTTTCATCTATATTTTTCAAAAGTATATAAATATTCTAAATTCCTTTTTATGCTTAAATATGCATTTCTTACTCTAAGATGAATTAACATTCATTCATCATTTTTTTCATTTAAAAAATCTTTGTATCTATAGTACCAACTATTTAATCGTTCTTCTACTGTATCCTTTCTTATTTTACATAACAATAAACTTATTTCTCTTAATTCCTTTCATGCTTCTGTCGTTGGGTGCCTTGTTATATATTTTGTTACAGTTTTTATCTGATGAAATTTACATAATTGGAATGGCTTTCCTAAATCTCTCATTCATCATCTTCAATCACTTACTATAGCTAATATTTCCCATCACTTTTTCTCCAACTCTTCTATTCATTCCTTATATTTTATTTTTTCTTCTTTTTCTACAATTTTTCGTAATAAATTCTTTTTTAGTTCGTAACTCCTAAAATTCATCACTCAAAATGAACTATCTTTTCATCTCTTCCCAAAATATGTCGTATCTATTATTAATACTGTAGCTATTGGCTTTATCTCAGCTTTTTTGGGCTTTGTTTTATCTAATTCTCTACTTATTGTCCTTTTACTTTTTCAATATTTTTCTCCTAATTGTTCATATGTCTGCTTTCATATACTATATTCTTCTCGTATTTCTCATTTACCCTTTTCTCTACTACTATTTTGAAATACGTATCAGCAATCTTTACATTTATACCTTTGTTTTCATCTCTTATTTCAATCTTTTTTTACATTTATTGATCCACATTTTTTACATCTTTTTTTCATATTTACAAAAATTTAGCAAATAAACTAATTATTTACCAATTTTTTCTCTTTTTTTTATGCATTATTCCTCCCTTTTTTTATCTTTGAAAATAAATTTTATATACTTTTTATAGTTTATACCTAATCTATCTCTTTGTTTTAGCCACCCATTTTTGTCCACATTGCCTAATTCGCTCAAAATCTTTAAATCATATATCATTCAATAGATTAGCTATATGATGAGAAATAAAATTAACTTCTTTCGTCTTTTTATTTTTGATTGCAAATGGTACATTAACACATATTCTTCATCAATCTTCCAATACTCTAAAACATTCCAAGAATATCTCTTTCATATTAGAAAGATAATCTGCCATTTCTCTATTATCATTATAATTATCATAATCATGTCATGCATTATATGGAGGCGATGTAATTATTATTCATATTACATTTGAAGGTATCTTCCTAAGAACACAAAGGGAATCTCATTCTATTATTAAGTTAGATTTTATCATGAATTTTAAAGCAATAATATGTGTTAAATTTCCATAGATTTTTTTGACACAAAAAAAGACACCATAATCCATGGTGCTCATGAATAACAAGACTACTTTTAACAGCAACCACATTATTCCCACGAACTATGATGTCGTTTGTTGTGGTTATCTGAAAAAATAGTCTTAGTGTAAATAATAGTAGTCTTTTGACTGCTATTCATGAGCAAATACTTTATTATCTAATTGTAATCTTTTTTCAAGTAAATATATTTTTTATTTTTCTCAAACTTCACCCTCTCTTGAAAATTAACCACAAAATTATATAAAATTAGACTTATGAAAAAAA
>CALCYP010000044.1 GCA_937906635.1 uncultured bacterium
AGCATTGTGAATACTGGTTATTGATATAAAGGTCATACTCATTGTAGTATGATAGCTGGTTGTCATCAAAGATAAATTGTTGTAATTCTTCGTCACTAATTTCATCTTCAACGACATCCAGTAAGTTCTTTTGTTCTTCCATGTTTAATAAAAATAGCAAATAAAACTTTTGATTACTCTTGGTTTATTTGCTATCTACCAGTATTGTCCGCTGTGGTAGCAACCTCAATAAATCAAGAGTCATCTGGATGTCCTTGTAAGTATCCAAATGACTACTCATTTATTAGGATTACTTTTATTACAAGGACTTGACACTGAATTGGAGTTTTACTCACTACTACGACCTATACTAAAAAAACTCCTATGAATTATGTTTTCATAGGAGCTATTCCTTATCATAACTATTTACTGATTTTAGGTGTGGAGGGATTCGAACCCTCGACCTTATCCTTAAATAGCCCAGTTCGGTTATAGCACTGAAGACATAATTCTTCATTCATTGTCGGTGTCATTATAATCGAAAAAATAAAAAAATCAAGAGATTATGAAAAATATATACACCATTTTTTGATAAATATTACATAATATGTGTAATAATTTTTCGTGTATTATAGTTATTGACTGCTAAAACTCTCCGAATATACTATTGTGTGTTTCCTCTAGTTTTTTGATATTTCAGTGCAAATAATTTTCTGTTGTTGTGATATATTTGTGTCATAGCATTTTTTGGATTTGAAACAAATCTACTCATTGTTCCATCAGATGTGTAGCGAAACTATGCCTCAATACATGACAAGTTATTTTCTTTCACGGGATACAATTATATCTCTTAAATAGTCAGCATACAGTTTGCTTTGTTATTTTATCTCCAAATGTTTCCATTTGATGCGATATAAATACATAGTTTTTTCTGTTCCAGTTCTTACCAGCAAATCATATCCGAGGTAGTGGTTGCTCTCTTATAGCCAGATATTTGTATAGCAGTTGTTTTGTTTTTTCTGTCACAAATACAGTCCTTTCTATACCTCATTTTCAGATTATATTGAAATAGCTTTTTGTCAGTTGCTCCACTTCCAGGTCCAGCATCTCTCCCAATCTCATTCAAGTAGTATATCACAATTGGATTAGCAGTTGGCTTCTCAGTCTGTTTATATCATATTTTTCTGTTTTTCATACATAGTCCAGCAATAGCCTTACTTCGTATTCTTCCAAAAAATCCATATGCTGACTATGAAATTTTGGCGATGCAATTAGATTAGCACCTATTCATACATTATAGATTATGTTCAGATACTTTACGAAATTTTTTATGTTTTGCACTTTTTGGGCTACTGTTCTTGTAGATAGTGTGTTTTGTGTTCTGTAGTAGATACTTGTTTTTGGTGTCGGTTGCTTCAGCAGAAATGTTTTGTAATCTTCAATTGATTTTAGTGTTATATCTTTTTCTGTTTTTATGTTTAGTGTTTTTATGTATTGCTTTAGAGCACTTATGTTTTTGTAAATTGTGTTTTTTGTTCGGTTTTTGTTTGTCATGTATTGCTCATACTGTTTTACAAGATTTTCATTTATAAACATATTTGTATAGATAAAAACTAAAATCTTGTAGTGAGTAGCTGTGGTTAGTATAGGACTGTATATTATATCATTTTATTTTCAAATGTCAATACTTGAAAAATAAAACAAAATAATTATATTCAGCACAATTTTAGGTCGTAAAAATTTATCATGAATAAAAAAGCACCAGCAACTGAAAAAAAAGAAGAGTTACAATACAAACCTTATATGTGGATTGTTTTTTGATGGATTATTGCTTTTTGTCCATTATTGCTCTCCGAACGAAAACTATGGCGGTTAAGTGCTCTTTTATGACTTTTCTTGTTAGGATGTACGATTGATAGGATTAAACACAATAGAGAATACAATAAATTGCATAATATAAATCCTAAATCAGATTTTCTTGATTTGATTAAAGAATATATGTGGTGGTGACTAATTCCTATTGTTGTTATTTCACTTGCTATCTATCGAGATGATACAATACAGCCACGATTAGCAGAAAATTGGTTGTCTATTGTGTATGTTGTTGTCTGAATATTGCTATTGTGACTTGTTGTATTTTTGTCAATCAAACTTATAAAACGAATAATCAAAGTTGTTAAAATGCCATGAAATATAGAAAAAATCAGAGAGCATTTAGACAAAGACAGACTTACAGATGAAGAGATAGATACAGTAGCAGAATATCTTTGAAAGCATAAAAAATAGGAGCAAAACTCCTATTTTTCTTTTATGATTAGCAATGGAGAGCTATCATTCAAATCAAAGCTCTTTTGCTTTTTCTATCAGTTTTTCTCCTTTTAGCAGACCATAGCCTTTCACCTTTTTCTCTTTTAGAAATTCTTTTGCTTTTTCTTCGAGGTTGGTATTTGTTCCACTCTCGATTTTTTCTTCTTTCTTTTCATTTTCCGTGATGGTCTTGACTGGTGTTTTTGGCTGTTCAAAATATGTTCAGTCAATTTCAATTACATTTATTCAATATAAATTTTCTACTTCTACGATGTTTCCATTTAGTGCAATATATCTTTTCATGATATTATTGGTTATGAGATAAAGCTTATTCAAGGGGGGTACAAAATGTACCCCCCTTTATATGAGCTCTATCGCACATTAGGCAGTAAATCCATCACTTCTGATTGTTACATCGACCATTGCTTGAGCATTGTCGTGGAATGTTTTTACTCCATACAATACAGCATTTTTGAAGTATTTTCACATCTTGTCTTGTGCTTCTACTTCTGTTACAGATGGTTGTCTTTGCATGATTAAATATGGATTTCCTTTTACTCCAAATAAGTTGTGTTGCAATTGAGCAGTAGCAGTCCATGTGTCAGTTTGATTTGTCAAGCTTGAAGCTACAGACAATGTTCCTACTCATTTAGCTGTTACTGTCAATTTGTCAGCTGTATCATCATTTACTGCAGATATTCTTGCTGCGAAGAATTTAGCATCATCAGCAGACAAAGCTACTCATGTCGTAGTAGTTGTTGCAGGAGCATTTATCAACTTTGCCAAATTTGCTCTTGTAGCATCTACATCAGCTCCGATAAGTACATTACCTGGTGTTGTTCCGATTGTAGATACAAATGTAAATGTTACTCCAGCGATTGTTACTGTGTCATTAGCTGTTGGTTTTGTAGCCATTGCTAATTCAGCTGTTCCACACAATAAATTAGAAGTATAGAAGTCGTATCACATGAATGTCATTGCATATCCATTCTGTCATATTTTATCTCCCAATACTGTTTGTCTTCCAGCTGTGTATTGTACTAATTGGTTCTCAAATTCTGGAGAAATTACAGCATATCTATCTTTAGACATGATATTTTTCTTTGCCAAAGCTTGATTAGCATTTCCTAATACAGACATTACTGTTGAGTTAGACAATGTTCATCATGTTACTGTAGACCCAGCATTTATAGCTTCTGCTAATACATCAGCATCTACTTGATTTGATAAGTATTCTCCAGTTTTCTTTCAGTATTCGATAGCTACTGAATATTTGTCTTGGATGTTATCAAAATCATCGATGTAAAATCTATAAGCATATTGCTTGTTGATTACGAGACTTTCTTTTGTGTCTGTTAAATCAACTTCTGGTATAGAGTTTCCTCTTGTATATGCATTTGGATATACTGGCATAGATGAGTAAACTCTATTCAATGTATCTCCATATGATTTTCCATCTAATCATGTTTGGAAATTACATATAACTTTTGCGATGTTCTTTTTGAAGAATTCTCTTTGCATTTCTCCAGCTCGCACTTCTGGAAAACTTGCTGATAAATTGTTAGCCATGTTTCTAATTGGTAATTAAATAAATAATTGGTGCGACAAATTATTTGAATTGCTGTCCTTTGTGTTGTGCTTCAAATAGTTCCCAATCTTTTTCTGTCCATTCAGACATAGGTTTTTTACCATCTACACTATTTGTAGATCATCACATTACAGACCTCTTTTTAGCTTCAGACAATTTGTCATGTGTTGAGAAACCATACTTTACGACTATATCTTCCAGTGCAGAATTGTCGTTTCTTGCGATTTCTCTGATTGCTCATTCATATTGCTTTAGCTCTGGATTTTCAATTATTAACTTTCTCAAGGTTTCTTCATCTTGTTGGTTTTTTGCTATTCATTGTAGTCTTTCTGTTACCAGCCTTTCTACTTGGTCTGCTTTTGCATAGCCTTTACTTTGTAGATAAGCTTCTACATTAGCATCTTCATCATCAGATGTGTCTTGCCTTGTTACTTGTCATTGTAATTGTTTCCTTTCCTCTGCAAGTTCTTGAGTTTTCCTTGTGTAGTCCGATTGTCTCATGTATCCATTTATGAGTTCATCTTCTGTTACACTTTGCATAATTGGATTACCATTCGCATCAATTCAGATTTTCACTTGGTAAGTTTTTGGAGTGTTTTCACTTGCTCCGTTTTCGTTTTGGAGTGCATCGTTTGCTTGTTCCATTTCTATATTTTAAGTTATAAAAGAGCTACTTCGTATCATCATTTATTAGATTATCTATGAAATCCAGAAATCACATCGCCACTTCCAGTTGTCATTGTATGTAGTTTAGGTCTTTTTCGCTTTTCATAGTCCTAAATCTCTCATTACATACTCATACGACATTTACGAAATATTCTCTGATTTCATTAAATCCTTTTGTGCTTTCTATTCATTTTATTGCTTGCTTTTGTTTATCAAATATTTCTATTGCTTGTTTCATATCCCTTGTATATTTCTTTTTGCTTCTATCTTCTTTTATTAGGTCTAATATCGACATATTTTATTTTAGATATTAAATACTTCCATTGCTTACTTTTGATACTGTTTCAGCCACATTATCACTTCTTCAAGCCACTGGCTCGTTTTCCAGCTGTTTTGGAGCATTGCTTTGTGGTGCATTATTTCATCATGTCAGCATTCACAGTATATCTTGTCATTGTTTTTGGATATATTTATCTGCTATCACTCATTCGAATGTTCCCAGCACATCCTTAAATAGTTCTTCCAAATTCACTGGTACTCCATTTGCCGATGCTTGTACTCATATATTGTATTTGGCGATAGCATCTTCTCTACGACTTTCTATCGTATCATAGCTACTTGTTCCAGTCTCTATCTGTATCTCATATTTCTCCAGACTGTTTATTATTGCTTCTTTGTGTATCCTTCGGAAACCTTCATCTCACATTTTCTTTATTACTATGTTTTTGTCATAGTTTTCTGCTGTTTGTTCGAGTAGCTTATATGCCAGTCTCTCCAGTCATTCCTCGAAATGTTTCCTTACTTCGTCTACTACTGTATTACTTTCATAGAATTTTATTCTAATTCATGTAGCAGTATTTGTCAGAGCTTGCGCATTATTTGTATTGCTTGTATCTACTGTAAATGTCAGCCCTTGTATTTGTCTCTCGAAATCGTTTTGCTCATTGAAATAGCTACTATCGATACTCCTCATTGGTAGCTCTTGCAAGTTTGCTTGAGCTTCTTGTACTGTCTTTGTCGTAGGTATTATGTTGTTTGGTCTTGAGATTAGTTTTCTTGGATTTATTCCACTATGAGCAGACCAAATCCAGCTTCTGTTTAGAGCATTATTGATATATTCACTCGCAGCATTCTTTTTATAGTTCAATTCTTGCTGTAGTCACATTATTGGCTCCAAAAATCATGTTGCCAGATTTGTTTCTGTATCTTCGAAACACCTTATCTGTTCAAATGGTATTTGTGTGATTTCTTCCAGTCCTATACATAGTATTCCATTAGCAATAGATATTTTGTATAGTTTTTCGTTATCATTGTCTTTCAGATCATAGTATCAGTAGTATTCATCCAGTGTGATATTATTTTTGTCTACCTTTGCTGTATCAGATATTTTCAGTCATGTTATACCTTGTACCATACTTTGATATTTAGATTTATCAGATGTGTCCAATTTTGTTAGAGCATCCAATTTTTCTACATTCATATAGTCGTCTTTTCAGTTCTTTATTTCTGATAGTCTTACATTTTGTCTTGTATGGATTACAGCTGGCATATCATTGAAAAGTATATATCTCGGATCATATAGCATTTGTGTCCAGCTTACTACATCTATTGTAGCATATTCTCATACTACTTTTTCGTCGATAGCTTCGTTTATTTCTTCTACTGCTTCGTTTCATTCTTCATCGATGTATGTCTCTTGTAGTGGTTGTTCCAGATTTCTTTGATTTCTTGCTATATCGTATTTGGTGATTATTCTTGCCCATGCTGTCCCGAAATTTACCATACCTTTAGCTCGTAGTCTTATAGCCTCTTTCAGTTTATCTTTTCTGAAAATTGTGCTCAATAAATCTTGTACAGCTCTTGCTTGCATATCCAGATTAGCCAAATTAGGATTTTCTCATAGTCCATTGATATAGTCTGGCTTTACACTTACTATCCATTTTGGCTCTCTGCTTACTATCTTTGGGAGTATCTTGTTTGATACCTCATGCATTTTATTTACTTTGAATGTCGTAGCATAATCGCTGTATTTTGGTTGTGTGAAACTATTGAGTTCTTTATACACATTGAGTAGTCTATCGTAATATGGAGACAATAAGTCTTGATATTGGCTTTTTACTTCATTTACAAATAATACTGCTTTCTGCTGTTGACTTTCTGAAGTTCTTATTTTCATAGCTATATTATGTATGATAAATTGTCTATATTATAATCAAAATTCATTATTTGCAAGTGTTTATATTATCTACACTTCTCTATTTCATTTCCTATATCTACCATCTTTTTTCTGTGTGTCTCATTTATTTCATGCAGCCAGTCTTTGTATTCGCTATCATTAGTCAAATGTCGTAGCTCGCTATTACATTCCATAGCAGTTATTAAAGTTGTCTTGAAACTCTCAAGTCTTTTTAGTTCTTCATAGTTATCTTCTTTTACTTTTGTGAATAAATATGCGTTTGCATAGTATGTATCATCATCTACCATTTTCTCGCAAGTAGGGATGACTTCATAGATGTTTCTTTCTTCTCATTTATATGTCCTTCACGAGTAGTTATCTTTTATACATCTTTTTCAGTCTACTTTTCTCCGAGATACTGCATGTCAGTATGTCTTGTTATCAAATTTACTTCCATCTAATTGACCATCTACGAGGAAGTCAGCATTGTATTTAGCATTTCATTGATAACCACTACATAGTGTATATCATTTGTCCAGTATCTCATCTACGAGTTCATTATCTCTCAAGTCTATTCTATAGCTTGCTATCTTTCAGTATTTATCTACGAGAGCTTTATTGTTATTCCATCGTTTTCTTACACAGTCTACAGCTTTGAATACATATCGTCCATTTCATCTTATTCTTCACATTGTATACGATAGTTCGTTTATCTCTCTTATCTCTTCATCAGAAAATTTATAATTCCACAAATCAGATACAGCACCCATAGCAGAGTAGATAGTGCAGTCGCTACTCTTTCCTTGGTTGTATTCGTATATCTCGTTGTCTTGTTGAAATAACTCTGGTAAATTGCTTCCATTGAGCAGTAAAAAGTCTGTTGCTTGGTATCAGTCACCGAGCAGTCAGTTGTCTATTCGTGTTTCATCCATTTTGAAAATTAGTTATTATCTAAAAGTTGTTTTATCTCTTTAATTTTTATTCTTATTCTATCTCTCTTGTTTATCATTTCCTTGAAGTCGCTATTTCAGTGTGCTATTTCATCTAAATTATAGTAGTCTATTTCTTGCTGAATTTTCTCCAACTCTTTCGTTAGACTAATTTTTTGTTGTTCTAATTCTGTTAATTCCATTTTTATTTGTTAGAATATAAATTATACTTCTGGTCAAGCAATTATACTTCATACAGTAGCAGTCTTAAATGTTTGGCTTACTGTATCATACAACCCAGCCACATTATTACTATCTTTACAAGGTATTCAGTTGAATACTAATACTCAATTTTGTCGTATCTGTGCAGTATATATATTAGCACCATTATTAATAAAATTTCATTGTGTATTTCACCATACACAGAATTGAGTGTTATTAGGACTAAATGTAGAATATGTAGCTGTATTTGTATCTTCTATTCCATCTGTTTCATTTTTAACATACAATGTTGCTGTTCAATTATTTCACTCCGCTTGTATTGTATAAATTGTTGAGGTGTTTCTTCTTATACTACTCCTCAATAATACATTTGGATAATTAAATGTAATAGTACTTCAGGTTGTACTTCCAGATATTCAAACAATACTACTATCAGTACCTCTACTTTGTAATAAATAAAAACTTCATAATACTCATTTTGTTTTTGCTACAAATTTTGTGTTTTGAGATGTGTGATATATTCAAGTATCTAAACGAGTGCTACTTGCATTACTTACATACTCCAATTGAGTATATCAAGGTGGTAAAATACTTGTTCTTATTCCTTTCACTGTATGTAATAGTCTTCTCATTATTATTTTATCAGAAATAAAGCTCGGACTACTCCTGTCCATACGAGTATCAGCAGGAGCATCCGAAATATAGTTTTAATTAAGTTTGTCATAAACTCTTTATAGAATTTACTTTTACCTTTCCATAGTCTCATTCTGTTTCTTGTCGCTAAAATACTCCTTTTCCATTTCAAGCAGACTTCACAATTCACTTACGATATGTGTTTCTATCTTGTAGTAATTGTAAATATACTTGTCCAATACTTTCAGCAATTCTCTTACAAATTCATCGTTTAGTATCTTTCTATTGAAACCTAATACATGGAGTAGTTGCTGTTGAGGAGTTTCAGAGCCAAAAATTCTGTGATGGTTCACATGAGTATTATCTTTTATTCTTTCTATATTCAGTTTGTTGCTTGTAAATTTTGTTCAGTCATCATTATATCTTGGTATCATATGATGGTCTGAATATTTTATTTTGTGGCTCATTCTTTTTTGATAAACTAAAAAGGACTATTTGTCCTCTTTTTTGTCTAATTTGTCGAATATTCCTCGTTTTTTAGCGAGGTTGTAAAATACTTGACTACTTGCATATACTCCTCCTACGAATTCTACTACTTGCTGTCGTTGTACTGCATAGTATGTCGTAGCGATATAATATCCAGCACCGAGAATTATAGATAGTCATAGTGCGATATAAGTTTGACTGACATTCCATTTCTCACTCAGTCTTGTGAGTAGCTGTGTTAGTAATCAAATTAACAATATTGCCATCTTTTATTTTATAAATCATAAAATCGTTGCTATCACTCCCAGCACGGTAGCGATAAATCATATTGCACCTACCACAGACTTAAATTCTCTACGAGTAGGATACCTATCGTCTAATTTGTTAAACATTCATTTTATCTCTTTCAGATCTTCTTTCATTTCCGATATATCTTTTTTCATGTTTTTGATTTCCATTTCTAAAACATCGATACTTGGCATATAAAAAGATTATTATGTAAAAATTCACTACATATATTATAATCAAAATTCATTATTTGCAAGGATTTATATTATGTCTGTATCTCCAAATCAGATATACATAGGATTTCCAAATTGGTCGTATTTTATCTCTATATCATAGTTATTCCTTATCGTGTTTGGTGTTACTTCATATAGATTATAGCACATCTGCAGAGCATCGGCAATATCGTCGTGCTTTCACCTCGGAAATCTTTTCAGCTCCATCTCCAGCTCTTCCATGCCGATTTTGTGATATATATGTCCATTTCTGTATAGTGGTATCAGTTTTCTTATTTTTGCTTCTTTGTCTTGTGTTTGTCTTATATCTTCTATCAGTACACTTTGTCCTCTCCTCTCCATCTCTGCTTTCAGATTAAATCAGATTATCTGTTGTGCTTGGAAAGCTTCTATCCCTATCTTTTCTGGATTTCGTTTATTGTAGTGATATATTATCTTATCTATCAGTTCAGCTGGATTATATTTTCATGCTGTATATTCCAGTATATAAGCATCCATTCAGTCAAATCATAGTGTCATTATACAGCTATTGTCTGCTGTTTCTTTTTTGCTAAATGCTGGGTCTACAGCTGTAAATATTCTGATTTTCTTTGGCAGTGTGTCATTTGTATAGTATCTAAATCGTTCTTCATGAAATTCTTGAGTATCTTTGTTTACTGGCTGTTGCTGATATTGAGTAGCGAATGTTTGTGGAGCCTCCATTTTCATCTTGTTTAGTATCTCCAGTGGAAACCTTTTCTCGAAAAAACTCTCTCCTACTTTCCTGTATTGGTCGTCGTGGTCTGCTATTGCCGGTATTACAAGTTGCTCCCATTCTTCTCATAGACCTTGATTTTGTAAATCCAAAAGATGTCAGCACAAATCATCATCATGTAATCTCTGCATGATTATGATTATTGCTCACTCCTTTTTGTCATTCAGCCTTGATTTTATTGTATCTTGGAAATTATTATTTACTCATGTCCTTATTACATCCGATAGTGCATCTGCTGGTTTCAGTGGGTCATCGATTAGTATTATATCTGCTCAAATTCCTGTTACTGTTCATGTTGCTCATGTAGCATACATTTGTCATCATTCTATTGTTTCTCGGTGTTGTCTGTTATCTTGGTCACTTTTTATTGCTACTCTACGAGGGAAACATTCCAGATAGGTGTCAGATTTATACATATCTCTTGCACTGCTATTGTTCTTTTCTGCCAATTCTGCCGAATACGACAGAAGCATAAACTTTGTGTTCGGTTTATGCCCCAATACCCACACTGGGAAAGCTTTACTCACAGTCTCTGTTTTCAAGCTTCTTGGTGGTACATTTATTATTAGTCTTTTAGTTTTTCACTCGTATACATCTTGGAGTTTTTGACAGATTAGTTCCATATGCCGATTTATGTCCAGTGTTGTTTTCTTTTCTCTTTCTCGATAGTATTTCATAAATTCCAATAGACTTTCTCTTTGTTTTTCTGTCTTGCTCTCCATTTGTCTGATTGCCAGTTCTTTTAGTGCTTCTTGCTGTAGAGTTCACATAGGATTATTCTACGATATAAAATTTTTATTTTGTTAATTTGTCATATCATGCTTTACCGACGGCTCAAAGTCCTCATCGTTTTGCTATATCTTTTCGATTTCTTCATAATCGGTTTTTATTTCCTTTTCATATAGTCTTTAGCAAGTTGTTTGATATATTATTTTCTGCATTTATGAGTGTTGATAATTTTTTCATTCATTCTCTTACTGTTTGACTTCCAGCATCTTCTCAAGCCTTTTGCATAGCATTATTGAGTATTTTCCTTCATTCTTGCCAAGCATCATACATCGCTTCAGTAGTTCATCATTTACCATATCAAGCCTTTTGTCATGCTGTAAATAATCAATCATAATCTTTTCTTATCTTCCATAAGTCGTCAGCATTATCTACGGTGTCCAATCTGTTGATTAGATTATTTATATTTTTCTTTACAGATTGTCTTGTTTCTGGACTGTTTTTTAGGTCTTCCAAAGCATCTTTTACTCATTGTTTAGACCAATCTTTTACTTTTATGTTTTTCATGTCATCAGACATCTCTGTTGCTGTTTTTGATATTTCTTGCTTTACATTGTTATACAATGTCTGTGGTTTTTTTCAGTTTCATAACTTTTGATTTTTAATCATCTTTATAGCGTCTTTTTCTTGCTGTGATAGTTGCTGCTCTTGTGTTTTTCATAGCAATCATCTCTTTGTTGTTGTTCTTCATTCAGCTATTGCTCTTTCTTTTCATGCTTTACTCGTATCTTGTACCAATCAAGCCAATTGTTTATTTTCGTTTAGAGCCTTTGCTGTTGCTCTATAACCTCATATTCAGCCCAATACTCATCCAGCCACTGCTCACATTGTTCTTTCTTGCTTTGTCGCCGCTCTATCTTCCAATCATCTTGCAAATAAATCTGCACTTAATGCTCATTCTCAAGCTCACAATACAGTTCAAGCCACTCATCACAAAGCCTTACTTCATAGCGATGTTCATATTGCTTTTGCTCATCCACTTGCTATTCATCACATTGCATAAGTTTCAGCTGCTAAAGCTCAATATTGTCCAGCTTTTCTTCATACCGTTCATACTCTACTACTTGCTTCTTCATCTGTTAAAATACTTCAGTATGTAGATGGTATTCATTGCTCTTTTCTTATTGCTTCTGATTGTTGAAATGCTTTTATTTGTTCATCAGACAGTCATGTGAGATTTTGAATTCATTTTCATGCTTTTTGTACAAAATTTTGAAATCACTCGCTGTTTTCATACCGATTATTCAATCATTTTTCTATTTTTCATCGCACTCGGTCAATTGGTCTTCATGTTTGCCTTTGTCAGACATCGCTTACTCATTGTCAAACTGCTTTTGTTGCAACTCGAGCCTTCTTTCATGTACTCCAATCTTTTTCTATAGCCTTTTGTACTGCTTTCTTTGCTTCTTTTTCACTATATCATTCACTTACCAGTGTATCATATGCTTTTTGCTGTTTATTTGTTCGAGTGTCCACAGTTTGTTCTGTCTTTGGTCTTGTAGTTGTTACTGTTCTTTTTTGTGTAGTTACTGTATCGATTGCCTTTCTTGCTTCGGCTGGAGTATATCATTCATTTACCATTGTTTTATATGCACTTATCTCTTTGTCTGTTGACCTATTGTAAAATGATTTTTCAGCCTTAATTTCTGCTCATTGTTTAGCACTTGTTGTGCTTCATTTTATCACTCATTGAGATTTTATATTATTAAATGTATTTATGGCTTGTTGCTTTTGCTCTTGTGTCAAATTCGTTGTGTTTTTTGTCGTTGTGGTAGTAGTTTTTGCTTTTTCTTGTTGTTCTTGCTCTTTCTTTTTTTTAGCCGCAGCTTCGGCCAATCTTTTCATTTCAGAGAGTAATGTCATTTGATTTATTTTTTAATAAATAAATTATCATAATAATTCTGCCGCTCTATCTGTTGCATTTGTTGTTGTGTTGGTTGTATTTGTTGTATTGTTTGTATTATTTGTCGTATTTGTGCTATTGTATGTCTTAGCACCAGCCAAAGAAATTCACATATTATTTGCTATTTCTTGTATAGTAGATTTCCAATCAGCGTCTGTTTGTGATAGATTCAATCTTGATGCTGATTGTGAGATTATGTCCCATTCTGCATTACTCATTGAACCAAAAGTAGCACCATTCTTTTTAGCATCCAAAAATTTATTCAGTGTCAAATTCTTTGTGATATAGTTGAGGTTTGATTTTGTTGTACCTACCACTCATTTTCACAGTAATAAATCCAGAGCGGCTATTGTACTACTATCTCCAGCTAATAGGATTTTGCTTCTTTGAGCTTTTGATAGATTGTACAATTGATTTAGTGCTTCCCATGTATTGTTTTTTATTGTTTCTGCTTCTCATGTCCATTCTTCACCACTTCAGTTTCATCCATTACTACTTCCACCTCCACCACCATTGGAGTAGCTACTTCATCAGTTTAGTGGGAAAAATTCTCCTGTCTTCTCATTGAAATATCATGCTTTTTGGTATTTCGTAGCACTTACAAACTTATAATTTCCATCAGCACTATTTGCCGCTCATCACAATACTAATAATTGGTCTGTATCACTCAAGGTGCTCAGATATGCGTCTTGCTGTTCTGGTGTCATTCAGTTAAATGCTGTTATTATTCTCTCGTATCCATCTCATGTTATATCTATTCAGCTATTTGAAGCGGCACTTAGCATATTCATTATACTTGTTACTGCATCGTTTCCAGCTTGTGCATTTGCTTCAGCCATTTGTGATAGAGCTTGCAATTGCCATTGTGTTGTTGCTTGTGATAGTGTGTCCATTTGTGTTTTTAGATATGTCAATTCATCTCCATCTGCTCATTCCAGCTCTGCTCTCTTTAGTTCTATTTCTGCCAATTTCTGTTGGTTTAGAGCTTGTATTGCTTTGTTTGTAGTATCTTGTATTTCTGCTTGTTTATTAGCAGCTGCACTACTTCTTCCAAATCCACTAAATGAATATACATTTTGAGCAGCGGTTTTGCTTGCCTCTCATTGTTTAGTTTGGTCACTTATCAGACTATTGTATTGTGTAGTTAGATTGTCTGTATATGCTTGTAGAGCTTGTGCATCTCTTTGTTTTTCTCTTTCTTGTGCCTCTGCCAGTTGTTGTTGTAGTTGCTTCATATACTCTTCATATGGATTTTGATATTGCTGTTGCTGTATTGCTCTTTGTGCTTTTAGCATATTATAGTATTCCTCTTGTGTTAGTTGCTGTCATGTCAGGGCTGTCCTTGCTTGTAGCCTATCCAAAAAATCTTGTGGATCATTAGCGTCATATATCAGACTATCTTGATTAGTATTTACATCTACTACTGGATTTTGTGCTGTTGCTACTGTAGCCGCTTTTCTCAGTATGCTATTTATAGTATTCTGCTGGTCTGTAGCACTTGCATTTGCGAAGCTCTGATTACTCATCAGATAGTTTCTTACAGCTGTCTCATTTGTAGCATTTGCCCCCAGTCATTGTATTATCATATTATTTCTCGTATCTATATCAAAATTTGGAGTATTATATGCATCAGCTCCAAATTTCGCATAATCTCATAGATTTATCGTAGGAGTAGTGTTTGTATTTTGGTTGTTTATATTGCTATAGGTACTCTTTGCATAGTTATTAGCATCGCTTATATTGTTAAATGTCTGGCTTTGATTACTGTTTTTATTACTTACAGTTATTCATCCATTACCACTACTGCTATATGTAGTACCACTTGCAATGTTACCGTTACCATTTACGACTGTTACACTTTTGCTTCAGTCCGAGTTGGTTGTCACTCTTACAGACTCTCATTTGCTGTTTGTATAGGTTTTTGTTGCCATTCCCTCATTGATAATATTATAAAATTATTCTTCTCGCCCGATATATAGTGTTCAGTTTACTGGTGTCAGTCCACTATATTGGCTTTCCTCTACGAAATTTACCACTGCGAAGCCACTATCGTTTGTTAGGTCACTTACTTTTGTTGGTACAGTCACTGTCACAGCTCCAGTATTTCCATTTACACTTGTCACAGAGTTCCGAGTCTCGATTGCTGTCTTTAGATTAGCAGGAGTTATAAGCCTTGCTGTTGTTCAAGTTCCTGCTGTTATCTCTGTGGCAGTCATAGCACTATATGTGGTATTGCTATCTGATATCAGATGTAATGCTCATCCACCTTGATACTTTGTTGTATATTGGAAATATCTTATATTAGTTTTTGTGAAATAAGAATTTCAAGCCAAGATAGTATTCGCACTCATGACAGGTATATAGCTTCCTGTTCCTATTCTTACTCTTACATTTCTATAAGCACTTGTTACGACCATAGTTGTATCTACTATGAAAGTATACAATGCTCATTCTACCCACTCTACATCAGAATTGTTTATAGTGATATCTGTATATCCATATGAAGTATTATATGGACTTACTCCTTTAGTAGCGTCTGTTGCCACTGTTACATCACTTTCTTTGATTACAAACAGAGCTTGATTTTTTACTACATTACTTGTTAAGCCTATCAGATTTCATGCTGTTAAAGTATCTTGTTTTCCATTCCATGTTGATTTCAAGTTTGTGCTATCAGTTAGGTCTTTTATGTCGAAATCACTTGCTGTTTGGTCTCATGTATTTGTTCCACTTGTATTGTTTAGCACTGTCTGTTGTGCTGTGGATATATAGTGGTTGTTTGTTCCATCTATCATATTATCCATACTAAAAGCATTTCATTCTACATTATTTGGGTCATATGTTGATTTTAGCATATCTCCATTACCACTGCTACTCAGAGCATCGCTTACTGCTTTAGCAGTTGGATAGTGGTCATTGTCTGCTCATGTCAGAGTTGTCACCATATTAGCTGTTGTTTGGTATCAGCTCAAATCTGGGGTGTTTGTCTGTAGTTCGAGCATTCATCATACGGCCAGAAATACAAACATATCTGTCGCACTTGCTGTCAAATCCAATGATACAGATGATGGATTAGTTATGCCAGTTCATAGTGTCATTGTATATGGTGTTGCTCAGTTAGTTACTCTCAATATATAATTCTGTCCATCTTTGATTGATGTAGGAGCATTTACTGTGAAATTCGCAGATGGTGTTATCTTGCTACTCAAATCTAATGTAATACTACTTCAAGTTAGTGTAGTGAAATTAAAATCATTATAAGCCATATCTCCAGTAGCAGATATAGTATTTCCACTTATTTGTACATTGCTTCCAGCTGTTAAAGTATCTTGTTTAGAGCTATCATGATAAGAGCTTGTGATAAATCCACTATCATTACTCAAATCTGATGTCTTTGTTGGTATAGTTGGCTTGTTAGATAGGTCTGTATAGTTTCCACTTGTAGCCACTGCAGATAGACTGCTACTATCAGCCTTGTTTGCTATCGCTGTCTGATATGCAGAGCTTATAGATATTTCATCATTTTGGTCTATGGTTATTCAAGTTCATTCCGTATAGTGTCTTGCCATTATATCCAGGTCTCCTACACCAGCTATATTTTCACCATTCAGTGTCTTTATTTGCACATTTACAGTCTTTGCCGATATTGGCAAATCTGCCCCATTCACTTGTACTTTTTCTATCACATTTACATCAGCACTATCTTCTATTCCCGCCAATTTTTGCTTTTCTGCTGTCGTGTAGTCATTTTCTGTCTGACTGTCTGCAGATAGCACACCATTTACTATTGTCAGTCTATTTCATACTTTTATCCCTCATAGTGTATTTGCTGTTGCTGGTACTATCGATATTGTATTATTTGTTATGTCCATTCATTCTCCAGCCACATATACTGCTAAATCAGATAGAGCTATGTATATGTCTTGTGTCCCACTATCTGTATTGAAATCAAACTCTAAATATTTTCATGGAGCATATCATGCTGGGTCTGTCACTATTTGCACATTCTGTATCATTCAGTCTTTTATGAAATCTGTACAGTCTATCTCAGATATTACTGTGCTATTTGCTCCATATAGTGTTATCTTTTGTGTCCCACTATCGTAATTAGCCGATATTGTCGCACTCAGTTCGTTGCTTTGGTTCAATTCGAGCACATTATCTCATACTGCTATCGATATTGGAGTAGGTTTATTATCCAGATCGTTATAATCATTACTCGTCGCTACTGCTCCAAATGCTGGTAAATTATCTAAATCATTATAGCTATTGCTTTTTCATACAGCAGAAATTGAGCTGTCATCAGCTTTGCTATTTACTGCCTCTTGTATATCTTTTCGGAAAGCATAGTTGTTGCTAAATCTTACTATTGCTCATGTTGGATGTGGCTTTACATCGTATAGTACTCACACTCCAGCACTTACTCATACATCACTTACATTGAAAGTATTGTTGTCGCTATCCCGAGAGTCTACTTTTGCTACTTGCATATTGCTTTCTCCAGGATTTACTACTATATAAGAATACTCGCCAGCTGGCAGTGTTCATTCTGGTACTTTTTCCACATGCACCACTCCATTTATTCCACTCCATAGGTTAGCGAGCCTCGTCTCAAAATAGTCTGCAGATGGTATTCCGTTTAGGTTACTCATTCTTTGTCTGTTTTATATAAATTGATTATATTATAATCAAAATTCATTATTTGCAACAAAATTTATCCCCCATAGCATCCTTTCAGTTTCACTATTTTTCTCTCAAATCTTCCTACTTTTTCCTCGTTTATGTATCTTTTATAGTATTCTATCACCCGTGGAATTGCTGGCTGTATGTATTTCTCGTATAGTCTCCAGCTATTACAGTGGCACAGTCGACCAGTATAGCTATTTATCATACACCAGTCTTTTTGTCTCCATTTGTATTTTCTGATATTCAGTATTTTCTTTTTCATTCTTTTACAGGTTCTCTTTCTCAGTAGTCTGTATTTATAGAAATATCTATATCCTACGAAATCTATTCATCTCACATTTGTTGGAAATATTTGATAATTACTTTTGATTTTTAGGTTGAGATTTCAGCCCAGATATGCTCTCATTCTCTTGTATACATATCTCAGTCTTTTTTTGCTTGTACTCATTATCACTATATCGTCCATGTATCTTATCATATATTTGCACCTTACCTTTTCTTTCATCCAGTGGTCAAAATATGCCAGATAGAAATTTGCAAGGAATTGTGATAGATAGCTTCATATTGGCACTCCTACTTTTCATGGGAAACTATCTATTATCATGTCCAGTAGAGCCAATAAATCTTTGTCTTTGAATTTTTTTCTCAATAATCTTTTCAGTATCCTATGGTTTATCGATGGATAAAATTTTTGTATATCTATTTTCAGACAGTATTGAGTTCATTCTCTGTCTTTCATATATTTATCCATCAGTTTCATTACTTGCTTTCATCACCTACCTTTTACACTCGCACACACGAAATTACAAAATAAATTTCCAAATATCGGCTCTAATTGTAGCATTATCGCTCGTTGGATGATACGATGTGGATAGTATTTCAGTTTCCATAGTTCTCTGCTTTTAGTTTTGTCTCGTATTGTAGATACTGTATAGTCACTTGCTGTTATGAAATATTTTTTGTCTTTTAGTAGCTTCTGTATTTTGGTCAGATAGTATTCTTCATCGCTATTTACCATTTGTACTTGTTTGTATAGTTGTTTATCTTTTCTCGCCATCCTATGAGCCAGTTTTAGATTGTCCATCTGTCGAATTTTTTCGTAGATGTTTCAGTATCTTTTCATTGTTTTTTTATTTTCTATAATGTTCCTTTAGCTTGAGCTTTCGATTTCTCTACCAGCACAAGTCCCCCAGATTTTTATGTTTTGCCAAGTGGCAAGGTTATATAGCTATATATTTCACATTTTCCGCTATTCAGACATTTTGAGTCCTCATAGCACATTATAGTATCTAAAAAAGTTTTTTTTGGGGAAGACCAAGAATATTTTAGTGAGCACCGATATTCGTATTCGTATTAGAAGTAGATTGATTCACATTGAGATGGAAAGCACCTGCATTCGCACTATTATTCCGATTACCACCAGCATTCGCTAAACGAGAAGTATTCACATTACCATTATCACACTTTTTATCCCCGTATAGCTCCTACTGTGTTCTACACCGTATAGCCGACGAAAGACGAAAACTTCAGTGTCTTCGACCATATAACCTATGTTTTATTTTATTTACTTTTGTTTATTTCTTTTATGACCTCATCTTCAAATTGTTTTTCTTTACCTTTTATTTCGATAGTCACTTCTGACTCATGTTGTCTCTCCCATTCTCCATATGGTCAGAGAGTGTATTCTTGTCATTGGTCATCAGTTTCTATCATTATTTTTATTTTCATGTATCCACAATACGAGATAAAGTTTTTTGTGGCTTCCAGCCACCCCACGAATCAAGTTCGTGGGAGGGGGTGTCGCTTCGCTCCTAAAGGAACATTAAGCGAGCACCGCTAATCGCAGACGCATTAGAAGCAGAAAGATACACATCGAGATGGAAAGCACCCGCAATCGCACCATCATTCCGATAACCACCAGCATACGCCAAACGAGAAGCACCCACATAACCACCATCACACCAATATGTATTATAGCTACTATTATTTACGGTAGCCGATGGATAGAACATTGCTCCATTCGTTCATGCTATAGCAGATATACATGGGCTGGTTGTTCATGGAGCATAAGTTCCTTGACTCACATAAGGGCTTGAAGTCGTGATATCTCATGTGAAGCCACTCAGTGTTGTATATAGGTTTTTGTTTCAGTCTGTACACGTACCACCTACTCGGTCGTTTACATTTCACCACCAGTCTTCTATTCCAAATAGTTTCATACTGTATTTTCCAGTGCTTTCTCCATATGTAGCATTTAGTTGGCTATTTGTTCATCATGTAGTAGTTGCTGCGCTATTTCAGTCTACGAAACCTCTACCTACCTCAGTCTGGCTATCTGGGTTTCCATATTTCATCATATACAGAGCATTTATATATTGTCTCTGATACCGACCACATATCTCATATCCAGTATCTCCACTATTACCATCATTTGCACGAGCATAGCTGATAAATGTTGCTTGAGTCTGATTTCCTGTAGGAGTTTGTCCACTCCGAGACTTCAGCACATTACCACTATTGAATCATTCATATACTCACATATAGAAAGCATCTTTGATTACTGGACTACTAAATGTTCATCTGCTATGAGCATAATATTGGTATCCATCACTTGCTTTGTCTGGGTCATCAGTGATAGATAGAGTCACTGTGCTTCCAGACTTTGTCATTTTTATTCAGTGTATTGGGAATTTTATCATCACATTGTCTCCTGTTGTTAAGTCTCATAGCTGTGTGATATCCAGCTGTCCATTTCATCAGCTTTGTGTCTGTGTTATTCTTGCTGTCTCTACTCATGCTGTAGATAGCCTTACCGCACTATAATTAAAGAATTCATCGAAATCAGTGCTTCCAGCAGTCAGTCCAGTAGCGTCATCGCTATATACAGGACTAAATCAGCTCGGACTACTTGTCTCAGTGAATGTCACTGTGAATGTCCTACTCCATACAGTTTTAGCACTATCTCCATATGAGATTACTCATGTAGTAGCATAGGTAAATACTCTGTAGTAGTAGTCTGTACCTTTTGTCAGTGCTGTGTCAGCATATCAAGTAGTTTTGTAAGTATCTCTCACTGGCTCTTCTACTACTACTGTTCAGTCAGTAGGGCTTGTTGGCTCACTACCTACTTTTCTCACCAATACAGATTTGGAGAAAGATGTAGGAGGTATAGTCCTCAGGTCATCTGGGTCAGTCCATGTTATCGTAGCAGTAGTACCACTTGTAGTTACTGCGATATTAGTAGGTTCGGCGAGAGCACCAGCACCACCGATGTTATAGTCTACACCATTGAAGTGTAGTTTAGTGATTGTTTTAGTCATGTTTTTATGATTCTATGTATGTAAAATAAGCTGTATTTACAGTAGCAGTCCCGCTATCGTAGTCAGTCTCTTCTTCTACGATTATTTCACTACCACTTCATGCTGGATGTATCATTTGAGATATAGATATTGGTCAGTTGTCTTTATCTTGTAGATATAGCGTCTTGTTTGACGCGAGCACCATATCATTACCAGATTTTGGCACAAATTTGGCGATATCGCCAGTCACACTGATTTCATTTCCACTCAATTCAAAATCTCATAAATCTTCTGGGTCGAGTTTGCTATTTATTGCTGTCTTTATATCTTTTCGGAAAGCATAGTTGTTTGATATTCTTACTATGCTATTTGCTGGATGAGATATAGCACTATAATTTACATTGTTTGCTTTTTCTATTCACACTGCTTCCACGATGAATGCTTTTGGACTGTTTGTCCATCATGTCACTTTCACCACTTGCATATTTGCATTTCATGGCTCTACTACAGCATAAGTATATTCACCAGCTGGCAGTGTCCCGTCTGGCACATGGAATACTCACATTGTACCACTACCACCATTTCGAGATCATGATAGTGTCGTTTCGAAATTATCTTGTGCTGGTATTCATTTTAGGTCTGTCATTATAGTATATTGTTATAACCAAATAAATCGATTGGCTCTCCATTTACTCCAATCCTTACCCTATCTATCGTCCATTGTCATCCATCACTTATCATTTGGAAATTCATCTGTCATCAGCTGATATATAGTGGCAGTCTTACCACATATTCGTATAAATCCAGTGTATCATCATTTCACTGTAGTCATACGAGTTGGTCAAGTCAGATAGGTCTTGTTCATAGTGTCACTTTTACACCATTTTCTATTATCGAGCTGTCATCTATTATTCATCATGCGCTTGCTACTCCATCTACTTCTATATTCAGTCTTATTGGAGTATTTTTTTGCTTAAATCAGATTATGTCTATATATTCGAAAGTCTTATATAGTCACGGCTGTCCGAAATCATAGTCCTTGCTTTTTATGATATGTTCTATACTTGCTCCATCATCATCAAATCATGTTTCTATCTCGTATAGCTGGTCTTCCTTTCCACTTGCTAATATATATTTCTGCTCTCCATCTTTTGTGATATATTCTCCATAGTCATACACCATTGGATAGTCGTATTGTGTCCGAGCTTTGCAGTCGCTATTGTATACGAGTGTCGTATCTGGTATATCATCTCCATCAGCATCAAATGAAAAATAATAATTTCACAGTCTTTCGATACACAGTGCACAGTTGCTATTCAGCGACAATTTATTTATCTTGCTTGTCAGCTCTGATACATTTATATCCAGTGGGTCAGAGATTATTGTGCTTGCTCCAGCACTCGTATATCTTTGTGATAGATTATTTACTCATCTTTCAGAGAAGTAGACCAGAGTATTTCACACATTCTGTATTGCCCTATCACTGTATCAACCATTTTGGCTATCGATAGCATCTATACTTCATGGGTCACTTGCATCTGTTGGCACTTGCACTCCATATACTTTGTGACTTTTCACTACGAGCATTACTTTTCATAGTTCAGTCATTCAGTTTATTTTTCACATTTCGTCACCTCATACTACTACAGCATTTTTATCTAATTCGCTTCAGTCAGTTGGAGCAGAGTCTGTATAGTATAGAGTATTCGGATTGTTGTCTTCTCCACATCCATAGAGCCTATCACTATTCATGTTTATGTATCTGTATAGTGGTTGTTCTCCATATTCTTTGTATGTTAGGTTATATGCTCTTACTGTTATTTCTGCTCATGTGCTATTTGTCAGACATAGCTTATCTCATAGGAAAGTTCATCATGTAGCTTTTCTCATGACTGATACAGCACTTGCTCATGTAGTGTCAGCACTCGTTATCACGAAATGGTCTGTGTCTCGTGTCACTGTCTCATTTGTGCTTGTTATAGCTCTTATTGCTGTCTGCACTTTGCTTGCTATGTCACTCATACTTGTAGCACTCGATAGATTTATTCAGACTATTTCTCTTTCTGTTCAGTCGAGATATATACTGAAACTTCCATCTGTGATACTTGTCCAGTTTGCCAGTATCGTATCTACTCCACTTCATCATGTGATATATGCTGGAGTGTATCCATCTAATACTGCATAGCTATTTACTCCATCTGCCACATATACAGCATTACGATATACTGCGAAATCTTTTCTTACTCTACTTGTTCAGTCCTTTTCAAATTCTTTCAAATTAGATTTTACACTGTTGTATTGGTCATTTGTTTCATCGTATCTGTATATGCCTGTCCCACTTCATACGAGCATTATTGTTTCATCGTTGTCGTCTCTCTGATGGAAAAAATAGCTATTTACTGGAGCATCGCTTCCTATTTTCGCTCCAAATTTCTTTATTCAGTATCTTGTTTGGAGCTGTCATTTTTGGTTATAAAACATATTCTTGCAGACTTGAAATTGGTTGTCTGCGAGTATAGATGATGTAGATAGATTTAGTCATCATCTGAAATCTGTGATATTTATAGCATTGAGCTTTGCCATTATCTCTCGAGATTAAAAGTTAAATTTTCATCATCATAAAATCTTTGAAATAGTGTATCTCTTTTGTTGTTGTATTGGTTTCGTACCATATTTGCTTTGTCTATCTTTTCTACAGACATTAGCATTAGATAAGTAGCATATAGCACTATTAGGTCATCATAATCTACTGGCAATTCTGTTCCTATTACCAGATCCATTTCGTTCAATTCTTTGCTATACACCAGGTCTATATCTTTTGATATATTTGGTATAGGATAGAGACCTATTTTATTCCCGAAAAGATAATATTCACTCGGTATTCATTCATTGCTTCACATACATTTTGACTTATTAGAGAGTTTTAGTTGGCGACCATCCATCGTCACACTCTCCATCTTTCTGAAATTCGTTGGCAAATCATATTCTTGTGTCCCTCATATCAGTGATATTGTTGTTTCATCTTGATTTTCTGGTAAATCAAAAAATGCGTCATTCTGCACTTGTCTTTTTCACTCATTCAGATAGAAATCCAGCATATTGTCATCTCGTACTTTTGCATTTGGGTCTATTTTGAGATAAGCAGTACGACACTTGACTCTCAGATTGACTAAAGTTGTAGACATTGATTGTTGTTAGCTTTATAAATTATTGATATTATAATCAAAATTCATTATTTGCAACTGAAAAACACCACCACCGAAATCAATTAAAAGTCGATTTTCTCTTGATGAAAAAAAGACACCTTTTTGATGTCTTTCTTTGTTTGTTTCTCTTATTTTCGTTTTATTCCCCACCTTTGATTAGTCTGAGCAAATCTTCTTCGCTCATATCTTTTAGATTATATCACTCCACTTTTACTTCATTCTTTATTTTCTTTCCATATCTCTCAAATTTACTACTCTCTAATTCTTTTTCTATCGCTGGTCGATAGTGTTCATCTTTTATTTTCTTTCTTTTCTCATCTTCTACTATTGCTATTCGGTATTCTTCTGCATCCTCTATCTTTTGTCTAAAAGTTTCATCTTTATCCATTCGGCCATAGACTGTTGGTCTTGACAAACCAGCGAATACAATAGCACTACTTCTGCTCAATCCATTCTTTAATGCTTCCAATAACTTGGATACACTACCATTATTCATAGCTTCTTCAAATGCTGGACTTTTTTGTTTTCATTCTGGATTATCTTTGCTTGGTCTTGCCATTGGTTTATATTTATACAGTTAAATCTCTTTCATAGTTTATTTGCTCCAATAGATCTTTTTGTGTCATATCTCATATATGGATATATACTTCAGATAGTTTGTATAGTGCTTTTGCTTCTCGTACCATCTTTTCTACATCTTCTGGAGCATATTGTCAGTCTTTATCTTTTTTGTATTTCTTTTCGATTTCTTCTCTCTGCTTTACTGTGATTGTTGGGTCTTCTTCGTATAGTTTGTTGTCTTCGCTTACGAATTTTATTCCGTTGATGTTTAGATAAAGTCTGTTTTTTCAGTTAATTTCGTGGACTTCTGTCCATAGTGTTTGGAGTTTATCCCATCGATAAGTTTTCATGTGTATTATAGTTTTAATTGATTAAAAGCAAGTCTTTTATATTCATCATCTTGTCATTTTTTGCAGTCGATTTCGAAACTGCTGTAAATTATAGTCCGATATTTTTCTTTTGTCTTCTTCATCTGGCACTTTAAGTCTGTCTCTAAATTCCAATATCAACCCCATACATATTTTGGCTTTATATTCCTTTGTTTTATTTCGCCCTGGAGTTGGTTTGTTCATTTAATTTATTTTGTTTATAAAAAATTTTTTACTCTTTGGATTATATGTATATAGCATTAGTGTCTTTTGCTTATTGCTAAATTCAGATCATCTATATAATTTTTACTCTTTCATAGTCTTTCGGCTCTCTTTAGTCTCCTGATTAGGTTAGTTTTTATGTTTTGTCATGTTGCATGATGTTTTTTCTTTGCTGCCATTTCTTTTTTTCTAAATATAAAAAAGCTACGAAAAATATTACTATTTCGTAGTGAGTATTTTTTGTGAGATTATCAAAGCAAGTAGTGAATTTGCTCTGACTTTCCCACTGTTCTATAGGTCGTATTCTGATAATAATAATTATTTACGACTTTTCAAGTGAAAATTCAAAAAAAGTGGCATTTCTACCACTCTTTTTATTCAGATTTAATTTGGCAACCAGATAGTATCTATTCCATAGCAATTCACATCGCTCAAATAAAAAACATAACACAAAGTATTCATACTACAATGTTTAACCATTTAGGTCGTGTCTGTCATCAACCAAAACATTTCACTATTCACATCACTTGTCCAGCCACCATAATTAGTCAAAGTATTACCATCTTTTTATGTTTAGAATATAAAAGTCTAAAGCCTCCCCCTCTTTTAGCTTCTACGATATGCTCGGGGGAGGACTTACACAATTGTGCAGAAACCCTTTATGGCGGTTATCTCTCCAGTTATTCATGAGCACCATGTATTATCTTAAACATTGCTTCATACTCTTTCAAACCATCTATCTTACATTTCAACATTCATATCTCTTCATCTTTCAAGTCTATATCTAATTTCAATTTCATATTATCTTTCATCAGTTCTCTATTCTGTTTTCTCA
>CALCYP010000045.1 GCA_937906635.1 uncultured bacterium
AATCACATAGTTTTAGATCATCTCGGATCACCTAAAAATTTTCTTTTACCTTTCATTTATCAACTGTATACTCCTTTGTTTGTGGTTTACTTATTTCTGCTAGTCATCTTGTTACAGCATCTGCTTTTATGTCATCTATTGTTTGTCATCATACTTTGTCACTTGGCTTTCTATTATTTAAGTATTTTTCATAGTTTGGATAATTATTTTCTACATCTAATTTTCATTTTTCTTGCAATAGGTTAGCAAATTCTATAAATTGTGATTCCTTATAGTTATCATTATACCCTATTGGCAAAATTCATTTATTCCATTAATATTTAATACACATAAAAACTTGCATTTCTAAAAAAAACTATTATAATATAAACGTGAAAAAATCGAAAAAATAAGATTTTTCACGTTGAATATTTATATAAAAATACATAATTATGGCAGTTAATAACAATATAAAGTCAAGAATTGAAAAACTATTCTCTTTTTATAAAAATCTAGAAAAAAAGAATAAAAAAGCATTACAGGAGATCAGTATTTCTGAAGTTCCAGAAATGGTTTACAACTCAAATGCAATCGAGAACTCTACTCTAACACTACAAGAAACTACAGATATAATTTTCTTTAATAAGATTAAAAAAGATCATGATATACGTGAAATATATGAGGCAAAAAATCTCGTAAAAGTAATTGAAATATTGCAGAATAAACCTAAAGAAAAACTATCTTCAGAACTAATTTTGTGACTACATAAGATTTTATTAACTTCTATAAACGACCACATAGCATGACGTTTTAGAAGTTGAGATGAATGGGTACATGTATGATCCCATATTTGAGCTAATCCAGATTTTGTAAATTGATTAGTATATGATTTAGTTGCTAAATACAATAGTGATAGAAGTTATTTCTTAGATAAAATAGCTCATTTCCATGCAGAATTTGAAACTATTCATCCATTTTGAGATTGAAATGGAAGAATATGAAGATTACTAATCAATAAACAACTTATGGACTTTGGATATCCTCCAATAATTATTCCAAACAAAAATAAAATTAAAGATTACTACCCTCTTTTTGATGTATATTTAAAGAAAAACGATTATAAATGATTTTCTGAATTTTTTGCCTTATTATTGATGGAATCATTAAATAAAAGGATTCAAATATTAACAGCCAAGAAAATAATAACCTTAAATGAATGGGCGAAAAAGAACAATAAAAATGTTAATACATACCTAAATAAAGCTAAAAGACAAACTATACCTGCATTTAGAAAATGAGATAAATGGATGATATCTAAAGATTTTAATGGATAAAAGAGGAATTACTCCTCTTCTATTTTTTCTTCTTTTTTCTTTGATACACTAACTCTATATGAATCTTTGTATTCTAATAGTTCTTTTGCTGTTTTATCATCAATAGTTCAATCTTCCACTAATCAATAAAAAATTTATCACTTCTGGACAGAGTAAAGCCAATTGCAGAAAGGGCTCTACTCCACTCTTTTAAACTCATTAAATAAATTAATCCAAATTAAATAAAAAGCACTCATCGTTTTTAAAACTATTAACATCTATTTTATATGGAATAGCCTTCAATCTTATCGGAACGATATCATTTCAATCAAAATCTTTCTTAATTTCATAAATAAAAGGACTGATATTTTTATGACTTAAAAATTTAGATGTATATGGATATATTAAATACAATTCATCACACTGATATTTTTTAGCATAGGCATAAAGTTGATACATATCATGTTGATCTATTTGATAATTTTTCCAGCTCATATCCGAATCTATTTTTTTTCGTTTTGTATCTGCTACAATAAGATGATTATTTAAATTATTAGTTATTACTAAATCAGGCCTCAGTCTAAACTTTCATCTTCATCAATGATCTTCAACTAAATATTTTCATGAATCCTGAGCTGAAACAGAATATCATATAAGTCTTTTTCTTAATACACTTGCCACATAACTTTCAAATATAGTTTCCATTGGGAATAATAAAGCTAACGCCAAAGTATTTCAAGAAAAATTAACTACTGATTCATTTCATAAGAATAGTTTAACCCATTTTAATGTCGGCAAATAATAAGTATGTAATCTATTTAAATTATTTATTAATTTTAAATCTAAATCAATATTTTTACAAACTCATACATCTGAAAATAAATGTAAAAACAAATTAATATTTTGCTGGTTTTTCTTATTTAAACTTATTTTTGATAATTTTAATAGACATGTTTTTATTAACCTATTCTCATTTGTATCATCAGAAAATTCATCATATTCACAAACAAATTTACTATGATCAACTATATTTTTTGAAATATTCTCTTTAATTTTTAATTTTCATTTAATGAATTTTAAATTATCCATTTCAGAAACATAATTCTTTTTTATTCATTTTTTTACAAGAATAGATAATTCGGAAAGAAATAATTCAATAAATATTTCTAAAATTGGAAACTTTTGATTTTTTAAATTAGCTTCATTTAAATTTTTAAATGGAGAATCTTTTAAAGTTTTTAACATTCTAAGAAAAATATTTCTAATTTCTCCTATATTTTCATCTTCAGATATTTTTGGTAATATTTCTATTAATGTTCAATTTTTTGTTTCAATTACTCATACATAATTTTGAGTCGAAATAACTTTTCAATATCAACTTTTTGTTTGAAGCTTAAATATATCCTGAGCTTGATTTTTCTCATTTAATACAAAAGATTCAAGTTCAAAAAAAGTTTCTTCACTCACTTTTTGATATGATGCATTATTAATATCTCTGTCAATAGTTCAAATACATCAATATTCTGTTATTGTAATCTGTTGTTTAAATTTATGTTTTTTATTCATTACTTTTTATAAATTCAAAGATATGAATTAACAGTTAATTTAGTGTTAACTTCAAACGACTCCCCTACTATATCATCATCATAAAATCAGAAAATACTTTCACTATCAAAATTCTTTTTCTTTTGAATTATTTTATCCGGATCTTCTTTATAGTTTTGATTATCATGATCTCATAGAATCATCTGAATCTTCTCCCAATCATCATGAAAATACTCCTGTAACTGTGGAATAATATCATTTAACATAATCGATTTCAATTTTTCAAGTGAATTATCATCTCTTAGTGGTAAGAAGTATGCATGTCATAGTAAATGATCTCTATCATACAAAAACTCAATCCTTTCATTTATTTTTTCAAACATTGATTTTATATTGATATTTCAACCAACGATTATTCAATCAAGCAATTTAGATTTAGGTTCCATTTCTATGAACTTAAATCTTCTTCTTAATGCTAAATCAATTAACGCAATCGATCTATCCGATGTATTCATTGTTCATAACACATACAAATTACTTGGGACTCAAAATTCATGATTTGAATATGGCAATTTTACTTTTAACTCCTCTTTTCATCACAATCTTTTGTCAGGTTCTAATAATGTAATTAATTCTCAGAATATTTTAGATATATTTCCTCTATTAATTTCATCAATAATTAATACATACCTTTTTTCATTATTATCTGTAAATAAATTTTCTTGATATTCATTTAACCCAAAATGTTTTTTCATTTCATTTACCACAGCTTTTCTATAATTATCATGTCATCATGCTGGTACTCATGGAAGTCATTTATAAATATTATATAATTGTTCTTTACTAAAAAATTTAGATTTTCACTGAATCCATGCTCATCTTTCATACTCATCATTTTCATAAGTACGACTTGCTAATCATGTTCAATATTCATTCAATTCAACTTTAAAACTTCATTTTCAACTGATAAATGGAATCTCAATTATATATTTCTCATTTAATTCATCTACTAACTTACCCCAAGATTCCTCAAAATTATCATGATTTTTTCATTCTCATTTTAATATTTTAGAGCATAATTCCTTAAATATTCAATCCTTAATTTTATAATTAATACCTCATTCTTCAACTTCAGCTTTTATTCCTTCAACAAAATCTTCATATCAAAATGATTGATGAAATGTAGTAAAAACTACTTGTCATGATTTTACATAATCCTCATATCTATTTCTAACAGCATCTCTATTAATATTGCTTTCATCCTGAATATCATTCAAAGGCTTATTTTCAATTATAGCAACAGCATAATTAATCGTATTGTATGTTTTTCATGTTCAAGGAACTCCATAAAGTATTGTATTCAAATCAATCATTTGATTTTGATTAGAAGATAAATCTGATCACTCATTTAGCAATCTATCCAACATTTTTTTAATTTCATCATCATTTATTTTTGATAATGTTTTCTGATATTTAGCTCAGTCTATTATAGACTTTTCATTTAATATTTTCCATTTTACAGGTAAAGAATGTCATAATCATGGCAAAAATTCATAATTGTTATCGTATCATCATTGAACAACTCAAACAGCATAAATATACATTTCCTTAGATTTTATATTTACACTCTTTAAACAAACAATATCTCACTTTTTTATTTTTTTAAAATCTTTAAATGTTTGTTTAAAGTGAATAAGTGTATCACTATATCATAAATCTTCAAATTTTTTAACTAATTCATCATCATTATAATTTTTTAAATTTCAAAGTTCTTGCCAACCAACAATTAGTTTATTACGGTTATAAAATTCTTGTTTTTCATCAATATCTCATAAAAATGCTCAAACAGCATAGTAATCAATATTACTTTTAACAATATTAGATTGTTTCGACTGCTTCATAAGATATAATTCATGGTATTTATCTAAGCATTTTCATATTGCACTAAATCAGTATTTATCAATAATTTCAGGAATATGTTCTCTTAAATATTTAGATATAATTATATCATATTGAATAATATCAGTATTTTTTGTGTTTTCAGCTCATTCTGGCAATATATTAAGAGCCGTAGCAATTGAACGGCAAGTTGCAGGAAGTCATAAAGATACTAAAATATCTCATTTATATAAAAATATTAATGAAGCTTTAATATAATTTGCTCAAACTAAAAAATCATTAGGATTATATGTTTTAATATTAAAACCTTTTATAAAATCATATAAATCGTTTTTATAAATTTGAAATGCAGCTTTTATATCTCAATTTCATTTTTCTAAATAATCATTCATAACTTTAGCTATTTGAATATTACCATTTTCTCATTTATAAAATAATCGATTTTGTCAATTAGAGAACAACCATCAAGCTATAGCATAATCGGTATTTAAATACCATGTAAAGCTTCATTTATTAGCATTTCACATTCAATAATTATAGTCTTCAATAGACAAATCTCTAAGCTTTTCTAATGGAAATTTTTCATTAAACGCTTTTCTTTCTTGCTCTGCCTTTTCTTTTATATCAGCGAATTTATCAATATTTTCTTTTATATAATCAATTACTCATACCATTTTATCGTTTAATATTTCATTTTTATATTTATTCGATTCTTCCAAAATATTTTGATATGTAATTGAATCAATAGAAAATTCATTAAATTTTCAATCAATAAATTCTTTATTTTTAAATAATCAGATAATCAATTTATTACTTCATTTTGATTGAACACGAAATTGGATTGCCGATTCCCATGATGGATGTGTACCATTAAAAAGTCAAAGATATATCTTATCTGTTCATTGATTTTGTCATCAATTAAAATCATTTCATCATGACTTCAATCAATCTATTCATAAATCATTCAAAATTGATTCTTCAAGATTATCAAGAAAATTTTTAATTAAATTATCATATTTATAATAATATATTGGATATAACACACCAAAAAGTTTTCGATTTTCATAATTATAATCTTTTTTAGATTTTTCAAATATTTTATTTACCACATTAAAAGTAATTGATCATCAAGAAAGTTTTCTTAATACATCTACTCTGACACCATTTACTTTTTCATTAGATTTTGGTTTACTACTTCGGTGAGATAAACATTCATCAATAAACGATTTATCAAATTTGTTTAACTCATTAATAAATGTTTCTCAATTATCCTTTTTAGCATCAACAAAAATTTTTAAAACTCCTTTAATAAGATCCATTCATTCCCTAAATTTCTGTTCATCCATTTTAAATTTTAATTTATAATAAAACAGCGAATATAAACCTTATAATGTATAAAAAATATTTTTCAATGGAATTATAGAAAAAAATCTATAATAGATAGTATTAAATTTTTATAATCTAAAATAAAATAATGAACTATCGAATTCTTTGAATATCAGCTTTAATCTTTCTAATCACATGATGAAGATGTCGAGCTATAAAAGAAAAACTAACAGAAAAAGAAAAAAATAAATTCGAGAAATATAAAAAAGTTTATAATGTACTATGCCGAATAATTATAAGTATTTTCATACTTGCAGAGATAACATGCATAATAATTGAAAAAAATTATAGCATTGAAAAAGTCCTATGATTTGGTATTAAGTGATTCCCTTGAGTGATCTTATTATTCTTATGACTATTATATACAATAAGCTTATACACAATACTCCATAAAATAACAAAAAAACGATAAAAAAAGAGGAGAATTACTCCTCTTCTATTTTTTCTTCTTTTTTCTTTGATACACTAACTCTATATGAATCTTTGTATTCTAATAGTTCTTTTGCTGTTTTATCATCAATAGTTCAATCTTCAAATAATCAATTTATTTTACCCTAAAATATATCTCAAACTTCATTAAATACTCATTTTTCAATTAAATATTCTTTTAATTTTGCCTTATCTTTCATAGAATAATTACCTGATTTTGAGATCTTCATATTATTTTCATTTCCAAATAATTGCTCATATCATTTTGAATCAGCATATTCAATTAATACTTCTTTTATAGTATCTTTTTCTTTAGTCTCTTGAGATATTGGTTTTGATAATTTTGCATATTCATCAACTAATCAAATCCTTTCCTATGCTTATTTCTTGATATTTTATGTAATTAGTATCATCGATCTACTACTATCCACTCACCACCTTCTTCTCTTCACAAGATCCAATTATAGTTTGTATATTCTTGATCTGGGTCGAATGCTCCAGCTTCTTCAGGATTTACAGGAGAATGGAAATCTGAATACATAACCAAAGATTGTGTGAATGGAGCTATAGAACTCAATTGAACATGTGGTAACTCTTTTTGAGATATTTCGTCTCCAGCATAATAAATCTTGTGCATTTCGCATTTTACTTGCCATTCGTTATTGAATTCGTTCATGATAGCAGCTATAGCAGAATCCATATCTTCTTTGGAATAAAGTTCTGAAGTACCATAATCTACTTCATAGTTAGTCTCTTGTGCAACTGGTTGTTCCTCAACATTTTTAAAGAAGTCATAAATATCTCAATTTGAAGTAGTAAGCCTTAAGTTTCTTTCTACTAAACTAATTTTAGCATTTGATAAATCAAATTTACTTTCAGATTCCATTAATTTTTCTGAGTCACAAAACATTTCAGTTTGAGACATATTATTTACATGAATATAATTATCTCTAATTGAATAATCATCACTTCACATATCATTACAGAATTTAGCTCATATTAATTTTTCTGAAATTGTTAATGTAGCAGAAATATCGGTGACTTCATTATTAAATGAAACTAATTTATAAGTTCAATAAAGATCTTCAATTTCCCATGGATATTCATCCATCTCATAAGAAACTTCTTGAATAGAAACAGATTTATCAACCATATCAATTACACATTGAATATCTTTTTCTATAGCAATTCAATCAGATTCATATGAAACATGTCAATTCATGATAAATGAAGCTCCACCCTCAGATTCTTCATCCCATCCGATTTCATAATTATCAATACTTAATACAGAACCAACTTTGTCTGCACATGATTGTAAACGACCTAATTCATCTTGCAAGTCGTATTCACTACCTAAATTTACATTACATCAGGCAAGTAACAAAAGTGCGAACAAAAATGCACTCAAAAATCATAGTTTTTTCATTAGATTATAATAAAAAATTAAAAAATTATTCCACTAATCATTGAACTAACTCTCAAAACAATCATCAAATTTCACTTTCATCTTCATCTACTTCTTCTCATTCATGACTATGCTCAAGAGCTTCATATTCTTCATCTGTTAATTCAGGGATACATCTTCTACAAGGATCTGTTAGATTTCTCTCGTAAGCATCAGCAACCGTTCATTCATAAACGGTTTCGCTACGAGAAAATGCAGGACAATCTGGATCTACATGATATTTTTTACCAGTTGGAGCCCAATAAACTGTCCCAGACGGACTAACTTGCAAAACTTCTTGTTCTGCTCTCAAAAGTTGTTCACTTGAAACAGGATTGAAATCATAACTTACTAATCAAGCAATAACTAAAGCAGCAATAGCAACTCCTCCAACTAAACCTTTTGATTTTTTGTCTAGGTCTTTATTGGTAAATACAAGAATAATTATAGGCAAAAATGCTACTACAGAAAGTATTGTACCTAAGTTATTCCACAACCAAAATTTTGTCTTATTTGCTTCAGAAGCAGGATCAATATGATTTGCTTTCTTCCATAGTAAAGATCAGATAATCACAAAAACTAAATCAATTCAAAGACAGATTAACAAGAAAGTCACAACATCCATATTGCTAAACCAATTGATATTACCATTTAATCTCAAAATTCAGATAACCTCAAAACAAATAGCTATTAACCAAAATAGAATCGCCAAACATCTTCTTGTCTTTCATCTTTTTTTCGAATCTCATTTAGGTTCGATTTTAATAATTTTACCATGACTATCCTTTCAGTAAACTTCATTACTTGCAGGTTTAGTACTTTCAACTTTCACATAAGTTTTTTCCGTTGCCATTTAAATTATTTAAAAAATAAAAAATAACAACAAAAATAATTTATAATACGAATCAATATACAAAAAATTTCACCAAAATCAAGTTTTAGTAAAAACCTCATCAAAATGTCCTCCTTTACTTAAAGGAGAGCCTGTCCCACAAGGTCAAAGACACTCATATAACGGTACGGAATGACCAAAGCTTACTCAGCTATGCTGAGGCCGGAAGATTTTTTAACATATTATCATACAGAAATTTCCACCCTGTAATACTGCGGGTCAGCTCCCCAAGGGAGCAATGTTTAACGAAAAACACCTCCCCAATGGGGAGTGTATAGGTTTAGTAATTCGGTAACAAAAAAGTAAAAAGTAGTAATAAATTTTACAAAATAAGTTACCAAAATGACACTAAAAAAGATAGAAGATGCGGTAAGGAAGAATTATATATGAAGATATTTGGCATTGTTTGATGAATATGAGAAAGTAAAAAAGAAAGAACATGAATATTATACAAAGGTAAAACAATTTTATGAGAACAATAAAATAGAAAAGAAAACATTCTTGAAATATTATAACAGATATATAGAGTCAGGAAAGGATAGAGAAAGTATATTTCCCCAAAAGAGATGACCAAGATATAAAACAAGGAGAATAGGATTAGATATAGAAAAAGAGATAGTAGAATTGAGGAAATTAGGGAATAATAAATATGAAATACATAATATATTGAAGCCGAAATATAAAGAGAGAGCCCCATCAAGCTCATGAGTGTATAATGTTTTAAAGAGGAATAAAATAAATAAGATGAATCATGAAATAAAAGAAGAAAAGCAACAAATAATAACGAAGAAAATGTGAGAATTATGACATATAGATTGTCACTATTTAAGGAGATGAATAATAAAATGAGATAGTAAAAGGTATTATTTAGTATGATTAATAGATGATTATACAAGGATAGTAGAATGCCAGGTTACAGAGGATATAAAAGCATTAACGGTGATGTTTGCATGATTAAGATGTATAAATTTACTAAATGGGTATTACTGAATAAAATTCGAAAGTATATTGAGTGATAATTGAGTGGAATTTGGAAGTAGGCAGGCCAAGGATAAGAAGAACTATCCATTTGAAAGAATGTTAATGGAATTATGAATAAAACATAAATATACGAGGCCACATAGACCAGAAACGAATGGAAAAATAGAAAGATTTTGGAGAATAATAGAAGAAGATTTCCTAGAATGAAGTGAATTTAAAAATATAGAAGAGCTAAAAGAAGAACTGATGAAATATATATATTATTACAACAATATAAGAGGACACTGATCATTGGAATGACAAACACCAGCAAATTTTGCAAAAAATTTGTTACCGAATTAAGTAACCTGTACAGGGAGGGGGACCACGAAGCTTGCTCAGCTATGCTGAGTGGTGGTAGGGGTTAACCCCCTCAGCCGATTTTATCGGCTCGAGGGGGTTGCTAAACAATAAAGCTTCTCACTTTAAAAGGAAAAAAATATTTTTATCCAAACACACACGCTAATCTCATTCATATTCGTATTCATATCACAATAAAATTTTATTCTAAAACAATAATTTTTCTTCAGACTTTCTGATTTTCTCTACAGTACACCTCATCAATACTCGACATCTTCCAACCGAATGTACTACTCCACTTTTTAATTTCCTGCTCCAAAAAATTCGACTGATTTATGTAATATGGTATGGTAAACACAGCTTTCGTATGATGAGAGTCTCTGGTCTTTGAAATTGTAGTAATGAATTTCTTGTACAAATCCCAAACTTGGTTTTGAAATTTCATAATGTCTACTTGTGTCGACTTCTCAAAAACAATCGGTCACAACCATCATTCAGAGACGACTAAAACATCTCAATCCAAAAAATCATTTGGAATTTCTTTCGTGATATCATGTTTTAAAATCTCAAATTTTTTTTCTGTATGTAATGGATTTTTCAGCCACCACTCTCTATTTTTTTCCAAGTGCTGGATATCGATATCTGATCAAAAAAAATCATATCAAAAATGATTTGCCAAAAATCAAGTCGTCCCAGATCATGCAAAAGGATCATAAATCGCAACCGGTCTTTTTTTACAAATTCACAATCAGATATTCAACATAATGTGCGTAAATTTTGCTGGCATCATTCACATTTTCATGCTACGAGATGGCTTGGAAAAATCAATTTCCTCGTACAATCTAATATTTTGATATCATTTTACCACTCAATATTGATTTTGAATCTTCACAATTTCAATTCATTTACTTTTTACTTCTTTATCTGTTTTGAATAAATCAACCAACTTGAATCTCTTGATTCCAAACTCTTTTTTCAATTTTATTCAAAAATCTTTGTCCTTTGTTCACAAGATTTTCTGTCACTCTAATCTATTTTTTAATCAGTCTTTATCTACTATTTCTCACCATTTAATAATTCATCATAAATTATTCAACTCCTCTACTTTTTCAGTCTCAAATGTCACCAAAATATTGTTTATTTCCAAAAGATTGACTGGCTTTACCAATTTTAATTCTTCTAAACTTATTCCCCTATTCTTTCCCAAAATCGCAAAATATGTCATTTTAATATAATTATTATAATAAATTTTTTAATAATTCAATAGTTTCATCCACTGCTCTATTTTTCATCCATATTTTTTGTGAATCAATAAGTACTTCTCATAAATCAGCTAACACATTATTTTTCTGATAATGTTCTGGTAATATTTCAACTAACTCTTTTACTAATTCGTTTATATTTTTTCAAGTCCTTTCAATTATTATGTTATTATTCAATGGAAAATTATTTTTCAAAAAGAAATTTACATCATACAAATCTCTATTTTTAAATCTTTCAGATAAAGCAACAAGTTTATTGGCAAATATTGATTCCTTAGACATGCATTTTATCTTCATCCCATCAATATTTTGATCATCATAAGTATTTGCTTTCCACACTCTTTTATTTAATTCCACTTTAATATTCATACTTCTTTCATCATAACGAAATATCCACCTATGTAAAGTCTTTCATAAAGTTTCATTTTTTATATCTCATAATTCTTGTAATTCTTTTCTCATAATATTTATAATTTTTTCTTCATATTCTAAATCTAAAATATCAATATCTATATCTGTAGAAAATCTATCTAATCAATAGCATAAATATGCCAAAGTTCATCATTTAAATCACAAAAATTCAGCAATTTCACTGGTAAATACTCATTTCAATATCCTTTTCATATATTCTTCATGTAAAGCATAATCAAACATCCCATAATTCTTAATATGTAAATACTTTGAAATCAGACATATCTATCATCTTTTTTATTTTTTCTTGTGTAGATTTAGGATAAAGAGGAAATAATTTTTTGAATTTTGCTGTAGAATTTGGAGAAGAAAAGACTTCTGGTGCATCTATTCCAGCTCTTGAAAATAAATAAACATAGTCACATAATGCCCTTTCTGGAGTCGCTATACGATAATTTTCATACTGTCTTACATACAAATCATTGAGTAGCAAATCCTGTTTTACCTTAGTATACCTATAATTTACATTATTTATTGTCAAATCGGCAGAAAATTTTGCTACACAAGTTTTAGTATTAAAATATGCCTGAAATATAGCTCCTGCTTCAAACAAGACAGACTCCAACGAAATATAACTATTCCCTTTTAATTTACATGCCAATTCTCTTTCATCATAAACTGGCAATGTCCAAATTCCTTTATATGGATTCAATAAATCACCATTTAATTTTGCTCTATACAAAGTCACCTTAAAAGTATTTTCTGATAGATCCGCGAAAATCTGGCGAATTTCATCAGTTGAAAACACTGTTTTCTTTGTTAAAATTAATTCTTTCAATCATTTCATTTTTTATTTTGATGTATTAAAGTGTACATATATGTATACTATAACGATACAAAACAAAAAAGCAAAT
>CALCYP010000046.1 GCA_937906635.1 uncultured bacterium
AGTTAGATTCCCTCTGGTTATTTGACTGTTTGGCGAGTTAATTGGACAGCAATGTAATTTTCCCTGTATATAATTCACAGTGATTCTCTCTTGTTCCAAGCGATTTCTTTCCGTGTTATTCCTCAATTCGTTGAAAACTGCTCGTTCTTCATTGCTGAGGTTTTGCGGTATGCTGTTGCCAGATAGAGCTTTTCCTTTGCAACAAAACTGAGCGAATTCTTGTAATGTTTTCATATCCATGCAGAAAGATTCGGTTTGAGGAAAATGGATTCTGAAATCAGAAAGAATCTGGAAACCGTGTTCATCTAAGTCTCCGAAGTACAGGATCCTGTAGCTATGAAGCCATTCGCAGTGTTTCAGCATTGTCACGGTAAAGCCATGCCCCCAAATACAAAGCGCATTTTTCATTTTGGGAAAAGTCAGGTACACCAGTTCATTTTCAACAATCAGAATGGTTTGTATATGTTGCAAGCACTCAGACTTGTCCAAGTGAATGAAATCTTGCAGCGGCAAAGATAGTTCCGAGACTGAAAGGTTGCCAATAGTTAGTGGCGTTTCACCCAGACTTCTGAATCGGACAAGATACGGCTTTTGCTTTAGTCCATGTTTTGCTTCAAAATCAGCGGAGCTGTCTGTTGAAAAAAAACTGTGGATAAGAGCTTTGTTTGTCTCAATGAACTTTGTATGAACTGAAAGCGGAATCTCTCGGATATACAAATCACTCTTTTGGTTTTCGTGAAGCCAGTTTGCGCATAGACAGATGTTTTTCCAAAAGTCAGTTTCTTCGGAACGGTCTGCCGTTAAATCTTGTGTATGTGCCAACGCCCAATCTGTAAGCTCCGTGTCAGAAAGAAAGATTTGCGTCTTTAGTATTTCCAAAGCAGTCGTAAGATTTTTTGTTTCGGCTTTTTTCTTTATGAACGAAAGATAATCTTCTTCATTTTCAAAAAGGATGTTTTTAAGTTTCTGCTGATAACCATAATTGCGCGTTTTGATTTCTTCAAACTCAAGCGTGTAGCTTGTGCCTGTTTTGTTTTTGCTTTGCTCGTAAAGCGGAGTGATTTCCTGCTCGTATTTTTGCAAGTCATCATTTGCCTTGCCTTTGTCGGCTTTTATGTACAGTGGAAAAAATGCTTCATCATCTGTTTTGCCGTTTAGATAACAGTTGATTTTGTATTTGAGAAAATCTGTGTATCTTCGCTCTGCTTTTTGCCTGATTTCCGAAGCTGTTATCATTCTGCCTTCTCCTCTTGGAGTTCTTCTTTCCGCTCTTTGTATTTTTCAATTGTCATGGAGATAAGGCGAGAGTCGTTCGTGTTTTTGTTTTCTGTCATGTGGACGGACGAAATGTAATCCTCCACGATATTTATCTTGTCGAGCGGAGTGATGACCATCAGCTGCAAGTCGAGCTGTTTAAAAAGTTTCATGGCATATTCGGAATTCATTGCATCGCTCTTGCTGAACGCCTCATCGATTATGACGAATCTGAAAGAATTGCCGCTTTCGCTGTTTATGCCGAACTGGTACGAAATTGCGGAAGCTAGAATTGTGTAGGTGAGCTTTGCCTTTTCTCCACCGCTGAGGCTTGCGCTGTCGCTGTAATATTGCTTCTGCTGATTGTCCTGACAGTAGTTTTCGCTTGCGGCAAATGTGAACCAGTTGCGAATATCAAGCACGAATTCCCTGAGATTTTGGTTTTCTTTAAGCGACTCCAAGAATGCCTTTATCTGCGTGAAAAGCTGTTCTTCATATTCCGTGTCTTGCTGTTGGATGCACACCGTGTCGGGAATTGCGTTTTTCAGTTTGATGTTGAATTCTGAAATGCGAGGGTCTGCATTGCGCTCGCATTTGAGCGACAAATAAGTATCTGGATTTTGGTAGTATGTAATCTGTCTGAGGTTTTGGTTTAAATCATGTACTGCCTTTTCAATTTCTTCTTTCTGAAAGTTTATGAACTGATTGAAATTGATGATGTCGTCTTTTATGGAGTTGTGTAAAAAGTCATGGAACTGCTTTTCGTATTTCGGCAGGTCGTCTTTTTTGAGGCGGTTGTAGAAGTTTTGATAGTCGGGGAGAAAGTCTTCGTTAGCTTCCATATCATTAAACTCACTTTCCCAGTTTCCGTACAATTCACGAAGTTTTTCTTGCGGATGTTTAACTTTTGTCATAGCATCGCGTAAATTTCAGTGCTTAATTCATTTAAAATCTAGCCATTCTTGATTTGTCATTCATGAATAAGCTTTATATATTTCATTTGTTAATATAGCATAAGAATTGTTACCTCATCTTTCATCTCGCTCTTTTGTTAAATTTTTTCTAATAGGTATTCAACGAGTTCTAATTTCAATCCATTCCTTCGGATATCATTTTCTTTCATATGTAGCAATAGCTCTTTGCACACTTAATTCAGGATCTCATATTTCTTGAATTCTTTCATATCATACTTTAGCTAACCGCATTTTAAAAGGTTCAGCCTTGGATGATGGTACAGATTGAATAATTCTCAAAATTCATTCTGTGTTTGACGCTATAATATTTCTTTTCCTTCAGTCTTTACCAACCATTTCAAGTAGGGTACAAATTGTACCCCGGTTGGATCATAATTCTTGATCCCTTTTTCTCATTTTTTTTATGTATTGTTTTGGATCAGCACTATCTGTAAGAATATAGACTATATCTTCCACAGAAAATCGCCATTCTTTATTGAAAAATACCCTCCTGATTGATTGTCATTCAAATATTGCAATTTGTTGTTCTTTTTCCATGTTATTACTATAATTTAATTAAATTATCCAATTAAGAATATATTTAATTTTTATATAATTTCAATAGGAATTTTGACAAAAAACAAAAATCGAGCAACAAAAAAAGACCCACTTTCGTGAATCTTCCCTGCTCTGTGGCAACCCCCTCGCCCTCAGCGTAGCTGAGCAAGCTTCGGGCGCTCCCCCTGTCAGGGGAGAAATTTTCTCCCTGATAGGGGAGGGGGACCACGAAGTGGTGGAGAGGTTGTTGGACAACAAAAAAAACCTCCCCGAAGGGAGGTTTTTTCTATTTTAGTTTATCAAATTCATCTCTAGTTAGTCCAAGAAATTCTATCACTTTCTTTTCTACTCATGGAGAAATATCTTTTCATCAGTGATTTGGAACTGGAAAAATTCTCCTTCAATCAGAAAAAAGCACATGTGATCATCTTTGTCTTACTACTGAAAATCATAATTTATTTAATCTTTTTTCTATATCACGAAATTTATACGGCATAAGAATATTGCTTTTCTTTTAATAAATGTTTTATCGTCTTTTGCGCTGACATTTCTTCGTTGTAATAATCTATCATCATATCTACTACATTATTTAATTCTTGTATAGCCTCTTCTTGTGTATATCAAAAAGCATATGCATTTGGTTTTCATGCAACTTCTGCGATATATCAATCTCAATCTTTTTTTAGAATTATTTTCATTTTTTGAGTTGAAAATATAAAAATTCTAACATTATTATTTTAACGATTCGGCCAACCTTTTCAAGAAAAAATCACCCCAACTATCTCCACATTTTTCTATAAATCATACCATTTTGTTAATCTTATCGAAATGGTGGTTTGTAAATCAATAATTTGAATATACGGATGGTCAAAATTTGTATTGATTTTGTAAAAAATTTATATAACATGAATTTCTACTGATATAATTTTTTATTTAAATGTTTGTATTATGGAATTAGAAGAAGCGAGAAAGAGAGCATTTAATAAGTTTAGAAAACTACAAAAGTTAGAAACATTGTGCCCTGCATTGTGAGTAAAAATAAAATTCAATAGAGATTGATTTTACCATATTGTCTACAAAAATAGTAAGCACAAAAGATGAGCAAATGAGCAAATAATTAGATTTCAATGTTTTTTAGATGTAGAAGAAATTATAAAAAAGTCGCACCTTTATCAAGAATATGCAGTAAAAACAGAGGAAATAAAAACAAGAAATCATGGACAAAATACATTTGAGAAAAAAATTGTTGAATATTTTTGATTAGTTTGAGTTATTGTACATAATAACGAAAAAAGTAGAGTGAGAGTGGTTCTCAGAAAAATTTCATGAAAGGATTATGCTGAATACCGCTCAGTTATTCCAGCACGAAATACAAAATGATATAGGAACTTTATTTGACCTATAGATTAAATTTTTGAGTTAAAAAAAAGAAAAAGTTCGTTATCAGATCAATCAAGTCCGAAGCGGTGCGAACACCACAAACTTTTTCTATGTTCGATTATAGTCAAAATTTTTTTAAATGCAAATCTTTTTTCAAGAAAAAATCACCCCAGCTACCTCCACCCGGGTGGACCACCGACCTCGAACAAATCAAAAAAAAATCGGATCCGATCTGCTGATGGTCGACTCACCCGGGTGGAGATTTCCGAGCAACAAGAAAAAGGGCAACCTTGCGGTCGCCCTTCATTTCGTGTAATAATAGTCAAAAAATCTATTGATTTGATAAACATTTTTATTATATTTAGATTAGTGAAAACTATATATTTTATGGATTATAATAAAAAATGCAGTATATTTACATGGATGAGACATGAAATCAATGACCATATTGAAAGCAATGAAATTCTAGATATTTCTTTATAGTTTTCCTTCTCACAAAAAATTCAAGTATCTCAGAACAGGTATTAAAAAAGACATTTAAATGGATGATGAAAAAATGAATCAAACATAAATGATGAGTTTTTCATACTTCAAATGAGCTTAATGAATCTAGGATGAAAATATTGGAATATTCACAGTGAAAAGATTTTATGATAGCAACATATTATGTAGATAAAACAAATATTGGAGGTTTGAGTAAAGATCCTCACCTTTTATACAATAATATGGTTATAAAGCTATTAAAAAGATGTATTGATAAAAATATTATATTACAATGAGAAAAAGTACAGTTCATAGCCGCTCGTAAAGAAACGAATAGATTTCTTAATAAACAATTCACAGAACAAATTAAATATTCAATAGAACCTCAAATAAAAATAGATGTCTTATTAAGATATCCACTTCAAGAAAAATGATTACAACATGTGGATTCTATGGCTCTTCCAATATTACATAAATATGAATTTAATAATATAACATTATATAATATTATGAAAGATCATATAGTAATAGAGGAAGAAATTCCAAGAAATTAAATAAATATGTTTTTTGTCAAAAAAGATTTGCATTTAAAAAAAATTTAATTATAATGATAACAACAAAGTAAATCCTCATACACCGGTTGCCGTAGGTAACCCTGCTGAGTTGTGTATGAGGTTTTTGTTTAAGCAAAAAAACAACAAACCTTTTCAAGAAGAAAAAATCACCCCAGCTACCTCCACCCGGGTGGACCACCGACCTCGAACAAA
>CALCYP010000047.1 GCA_937906635.1 uncultured bacterium
AAAAAATCAGATCCGATCTGCTGATGGTCGACTCACCCGGGTGGAGATTTCCGAGTAACAAAAAAAAGCAACCTCGCGGTCGCACTTTTTTCTATTTATATATTTCATGAGTTCAGATATTAACAAATGTTATTTCGTGTTTTTCCATATCAATTATCGTAACAAATCTGTATTCATCATTAATACTACTAGAATACAATCACTCTAATTTTCATTTTAGCTTATGAGTCCTAAGTGATTGATTAAATGGATCTTGTAAAAATTTTAAAACAACCTGTTTAAATTTTTCTTGTATACTTGTTGGTAGCACCTTATATCTCTTCTGAAATCTATTTGTCTTGATAATAGACCAATTCATTACTAATTATCTAAGCTAGATAAAAAATCATCAGCATTTGAATATTTACTAACATTTCAATTTTTCACATCTTGCATTGCTATGTAGTGATCTAATTCTTCATACATATTCTTTATTTTCTCAAACTCTCATGTGAGGTTGTCTAACATAGTCACTGGTATAGTTATTTGATCTTTTGTAGCTGTAGCGGTTTGTGTAGCCATAATACTTTATTAAATATTAAATTTATTGTCTATAGATACTATAACGATTCAACAAACCTTTTCAAGAAAAAAATCAGTCCAGCCACCTCCACCCGGGTGGACCACCGACCTCGAACAAATCAAAAAAATCAGATCCGATCTGCTGATGGTCGACTCACCCGGGTGGAGATCCGAGCAACAAAAAAAACAGCCCATGGCTGCCTCGAGAGGTCAGACCCCGGGGTTCTTCCATCAACATCAACAACCCCGGGGTCAACTTCCGAGCAATAAAAAACCTCCCCGAAGGAAGGTTTTTCTATTTTAGTTCTAATCAATCTTTATTTATTAAATTGTTTTTATCTTTTTTTGTTAGTCTATTCATTTGTTGAATTGCTAAATCATTTAATATAATCAATCTTTCCTCTTGTGGGAGTCATTCTTTGATAAGTTCACTGTTTTTGAATTCTAAATTTGTTAGCACAACTAATTGTTCTGGCGTAGCAAAATCTCTCATATTATATCATTCTTTTGCTTTTTGTTTGTTTTGATTTTTTCGCTCTTGAGCGGTCATATTAAACAATGCTACATTTACTAAATCTGCTTCTTCGGCGTATATATGTGAAATCTTTGAAATTCTTATATCCTTTGGTATTAAATTACTTTTGATGGAATCTGTCATAAATAAGTAATTTACCTTTGTGAGTCATCTTTTAAAATCTCGATTTGTTTCTATTTTATATTGTTCTTCTTTTTTTAATCTTTGATAATCTTTTATAATATATAATTTAAAAGCTGGATTCAAGTGTGCCGCAAATTCTAATGCAATATCAACATGAGCATATGTTCATCATCATTTTCATGGTGTTGACTGTATTCCTATAGCATTTGTGTATTCTTTTCGCTTTTGAGGAGACATTAAAAATCTGTTTGTTCATGCTTGAGCCCATAATTCATTGAATCAATTTTCATTAAAATCTGGATTATGCAACATTTCCCATGTTCATAGAAATTCAATAGTATCTTTGTTTCTCATCCAATTTTTTATACTATCTTCTTTTCAAATTGTGGAAGCCATATCACTTAAACACAAAAAATCTTCATTTCAGATTTTTTTTAATCAGACTCATTTTCATTGCACATTAATTTTTTTTAGCGATTTAATCATAATCTATATTAATTATTAAAATCATAATGGGTGAAATTCGACCCCTTTTATATTTTTATAAAATATTTTTCATAAAGTAATATATCCAAATCCTATATAATTTCAAGAGGAATTTTGACAAAAAACAAAAATCAATCAAGCAACAAAAAAAGACCCACTCTCGTGAGTCTTCCCTGCTCTGTGGCAACCTCTCCACCACTTCGTGGTCCCCCTCTCCTATCAGAGAGGAAATTCGCTCCCACGCATAGCGTGGTAAACCTGATAGGTTTATGCCGCAAGGCGGTAGGAGCCGCCCCGCAACTCTGAAGGGTTGCTTTCAGCTAACCTTTTCAAGAAAAAATCAACTTTTCAAATAGTCAAAATTTATTTTGATTTTTTCAGAATTTACTATATATTCTATTTATGTTTTATTTTTAAACTTATGTTATGTTTGATTATTATTGAGATAACGAAAGAATTTGAGTATACTTGGATTATTCAAATATGCATTATACAAAATATGCTCTTTGATGGGAGTATGATATTTGGAAATTTTTAAATGTATGTTCAAATGATAAAAAAATTACTAGAATCTGATTTTACTGAGCGTTTGATCCAAAAAATTTACGTCAATATAATCGAGTGCAGAAATTAAAAGCTCAATTTACAGATAAGAAATTTTATTTTTATTTCAAAAAATTAGAGACAAAATGATGAAAAAGCAAATGAAATGTAGATACAGAAATGTGATTTGATATTGCTCAAGATAGTATGAACGATTTATGGGATTGTCTTATACTATTTACATGAGATGGTGATTTTTTATATCCTGTAAAAAAAGTATTTAAACAATCTAAAAAAATAAGTATAGTTAGTACAAAGCCATTTATTGCAAAAGAGCTTGTAGATTTTGTTAATAAACAAGATCCAAACATTTGTAGGTATATCAATCTAAACAGAAACAATAAGTATTCACTACCCATAAAATCTGAATTAAAAGATACGACAAGATGAATAGCGTTATACCCACCACTTGTAAAATGGATTCAATCAGCCGATACCAATGATTTATTGGAATTAAAAAACTGGGTACAGGCCGCTATAAATTGAAATGTATATGAAGAAAAAACGCCTGAATTTTTAATAACCGATAAATTTTCAAAAAATATAATTTTACATCGACAGGTAGAAGAAAAAACTGCTTTAGTTGAATGTTTAAACAATATTATATAAAAATATTTATAAAAAAAGCTACAAAAAACTTGCTTTTTAAAAAATTTTTCTTATAATACAGTCATAATTAAATTTGCAAGGGGCTTAAACTTTTAGTTTAAGTCTTTTTGTTTATCAAAAAATACATCTACTTCGTGTCTTTGGACAACTGTTTTTCAGAGGCCTGAAAATCGGAAATAAAAAACAGCACAACTTTCCGAGCAACAAGAAAAAGAGCAACCTTGTGGTCACTCTTCTATCTTAATATATCACGACTAATTCATGCTTGGTCTAATATTTTCAATGTCAATCACACTCAAAGGTCTTTATTATGACATGGAACTACAACATATTTTCCTGTTTTAATATTTTTCAACATACAGTGACTTCACTTCCAATGATGCTCTGCGTATCAATATTCTTTTAATATTTTTATCAAATCTTTTGAGGTAATTACTTTAGGCATATTGTTTAAAATAATCATATGAAACAGCTTCATTTTCTATGTCTTTTTGCATTCATTCTAAGTAGCATGAAATTGCTTCTTTTATATTAACTTTTAATTCATCAATATCTTTTCAAGAGGAAAAACATCCAGGAAGTTCTGCAACCTCTGCATAAAAACTTCCATCTTCTTCTTGAAATACTTTTATCGTATATTTCATGGTTCACATCTGATTTTGATGAAATGTAAAAATATCTAATACAATAATTATAATAAAACAGCCAATCTTTTCAAGAAGAAAAAATCAGTCCAACTACCTATCCACCCGGGTGGAAATTTCCGAACAAAAAAAAACCTCCCCGAAGGAAGGTTTTTCTATTTTAGTTCTAATCAATCTTTATTT
>CALCYP010000048.1 GCA_937906635.1 uncultured bacterium
CAGTAGTGTCCGGGAAAAAAATTAGTAAAATATAAAAACACTAGCCAGTGGCTAGTGTTTTTTGCTATCTTGCAAAATATAGATTTAATTTTATATTTTACCGGACAGCTAAATGTTTATAGTAAAAATCGACAAAAAAATTTACTTCATAAACATACTACTATGGATAATCAAATCGCTCCATTATGCAACACACTTTTAAAATATATTCCAAGAAATCACTTTAATAAGATTTCCGGACAGCTGAAAACCGATAAACGAAGTAAAGGTTTTTCTACTTGGCAAGCATTCTTATGACTATTTATTGGTCAAGTTTTAAATGTTGATTCTATAAGAGAACTTTGCTGTATTTTAGAAACTCGTTCTACTACTTTGTATCATATATGAATAAAAAAGTTTTCACGTTCTAATTTCTCAGAACGGATAAATAAGCTAAATCCATATGTTTTTCAGCAAGTATTTTACAAGCTACTTGAGCAGGTACAATACGAGGTAAACTCAATCAATAAGAATAATATGCTACAAAAAATTTATGCCATTGATTCTACATTAATATCTCTCACATTATCAGTATTTAATTGGGCAACTTATAGGAAAAAGAAATGATGAATAAAAGTGCATACAAGATTGGATATAACAGATGCATTACCAGATCTCATGGTAATAACAGAGTGAAAAGTTCATGATAGTAAGGCTATATATGACCTCTTATCTTGAATAAAATCTTGAGATGTTTTATTATTTGATAGATGATATCTAGATTATAAGTTACTCTATCATTTAGAAGAGAAATGAATTACATATGTTACAAGGACTAAAAAAAGTACTAATTTTTGTCCAATAGAATATAATGAAATAACTCATCCAAAAGTACAATATGATGCAATATGTGAGTTTGTGAGTGTAGATTCATATGAGAAATATCCAAAGAAATTTAGGATAGTCAGATACTATGTAGAAGAAAAAGAGAAGGAATATGAGTATATTACAAATAATTTTGACTATCCAGCTGAAATGATAGCAGAATTATATAAACAAAGATGGCAAATAGAAGAATTATTTAGGCGATTAAAGCAAAATTTAAAGATTAAGCAATTCTTCTGAACATCTCGCAATGCAGTAGAAAACCAAATACGAGTAGCAATGACATACTATCTGTTACTACAGTATATCAAGATAAAGACAAGAGCTAAGGAATCATTATTAGAGTTAACAAGAAGATTCTCTGTGTTGTTATTTGACAGAATAAATTTATTGAATGTTATAAACATAACAACTAAGAAATTGAAAAATTTACCGAAAATTGTGGCTCCGCCACAAATTTCACTATTTTCTGACTTCTAAATTTTCCCGGACAGCACTGA
>CALCYP010000049.1 GCA_937906635.1 uncultured bacterium
ATCATTATATCTTGGTATCATATGATGGTCTGAATATTTTATTTTGTGGCTCATTTCAAAAAATTAGATAACTAAAAAAAGAGTATTTTACTCTTTCTTACTATCTAATAATCAAGCTTTCTTGAATACATTGTAAAATATCTGACTACTTGCATATACTCATCAAGCTCGTTCAACTATCTGTTGTCGTTGAATAGAGTAGTAGTTTGATAAAACATAATATCAAGCTCACAAAATCAAAGCAAGTCAAATTGATAATCGAGTTTGACTAACTTTTCGTTTTTCACTTGCTTTTGTGATAATCTGTACTAATAGTCATAGTAAAATTGCTTCCATTTTTATTTAATTATAAATTAAATAGCCGTCCAAGTCAAAACTCAATCTAAACTCTGTAAAGTATAATTTCAAGTTCTTGGTCTTTTATAAATTATTTCATTTGCCTCTGCATTATACTCGCAAATCTTTGTTCAATCGTGATAATAAATATGTCTTTGTGCTAAAAAGCTCGAAGTATATCAAGCAGCGGCTAAAGCATATCATATATGTATATAAATTTTTCAATCATTTGTACTTGGTAATTCGTTTGTTCGCCATTGAGTAGTATCTAAATAAAACAATCAATCTACTCAAATTGTTCAGACTAAATACATACTGTCTCATTCTGCTCGTGTAGTTGTTCATCAACAATTTGTACTATATCTCAAATCTACACTTGCAGCTTGGGTATATAATGCATTTGTAGCTATCAAAGCACCATTAGCAACTGCTGTTGTAGTTCAATAATACTTTATATGATTTAGTCTAAATCATCTTGTATTTACAGATTTTGTTGTACCTGTTGTATATTTAGCAGAAGTGCTAACTATTTTTTCTCGTGTTCAATCATCTTTTTCCATACATAAAGCATATCTATCAAGTGCATAAGTACCTATTCAAGATTTTCTCTTTCAAGCGTCAAACAAATAGTTTATTGAATACGTTGTATTACTATCTAATCAATGTCCTAAAAATCTCCAACAATAACTATCATTAAAATTATCAAAAATAAAAAAACTTGGTATATAAGCACCCCACACTATACTATCCGTACTTGTCGTAATCAAAGCACCATTATATATCATACCATAAGCATCAAAATCATTCAATTTCAGCGTACTATTCGCTACCGTACTCGTTATCGTCGGTTTTACTATAATTACTTGTCCCACATTCAATTCCGTTATACTTGGTATACTTACTTCCTTTTGCACCACCGCCGCTGCCGTACTACTTACTCCATAATTATAACTCATACTTATCTTATTATTCCCATCTATATCTATTCCATTCCCCGCAGTTAGACTGTCTTGTTTTCAGCTCCAAGCACTACGCAAGCTTGTGCTATCAGTTAGGTCTTTTATATCAAAGTCACTTGCTGTATATGTCGTATCAGTTGCAGAAATTATGTTGTTTTCTATATTGATATTATCTCAAGCTGTATATGTTCAAGCAGGTCAAGTTTCTCATTGGTCTCCTTTTTCTCATTGTACTCATTGTTCTCATTTGTCTCACTTATCTCATTTAGGTCAATGAATACCTTGTTCTCCTTGAATACCTTGTTCTCCTTGTGGTCATTGTGCATTTATTCAAGTATCGTTATTTCATAAATATCGATGTCAATTTTCTCAAATACTTGGAATACTGTTTTCAGCAATATCTAAAATATTATTTATTTTTTCTCTTGCATCTGCTCAATTATCTCAATAATTTATTTGTGTCATTTTTATATTTTTCAATCATTAAAAATTCAATCTTCTGTCCGTTCTCAACTATCATTTCGCCAACCCCTTTGTAATATTCGTTCAGACAATCATAAAGGTCTATAACTTACACAATAAGATACTCAATAACTTTTGCTTGGCTTTTGTTCTATAATCGTATAATATGTATTTTCTGTTTCATCTTCTATATCATATAATTTTGTTTCATCAATATAGTTATAAAATTTTTCATTAAGTATTGTCTCACTATCGAATATTTTATAAGGTTGAAGCTCTGCGTCTAATCGTTTACAACTCATTGTGGAACTTTTACACTTGCTAAAATAACTCATTGAATAGTATTTTGATTAAATCTTAATCTTTTAGCTCATTGTATTCATCGAATATCAGCCACTATTCATCAAGCTCTACCTTTTGTCTGTTCACTTAATAAATCAAAAATCACATAAGAAGTATCTTCATTATCTACTGTTCACAGTATTTCTATAATCATATTTGGAAATCTTATAATCAATAATACTTTATCATAATCAGTTAAATCAACATCAGTTGTCGTATTATTTTCAGTTTGTGTTATATGAAATTTTAATTGTGTATCACTTCACTCTAATAATTGCATAGTTATATATTAACAAATAAATTATTTTTCATTTAACTTTGATTTTATTCGTTCAATATCTGTCATAATTTGAGCTAATTTTGTATTTAATTCTAAACTATCAAACTCTTTTACTTTTGTTTCAAGAGTGTGTATTTTGCTATTCAAAGTCGCTCGTACTACTCACAATCAAAATATAAAACTTATTATCGAAATAATAGTCTGTGGCTGTAATATTCGTTCTTGAAATTGCATTTTAGATATTATGTTATAAATCATTTTTCAGTAGTATAATCATAAACTCATAAACTCAAAATTAAAAAGTAAAAAAGTCTATCACTAACTTAATAATGATAGACTTTGTAAATTACGCTCCAGCTGTTGTCGTAGTTGCAGGTGGGTAGATAGATGTGTATGGAGAACTTACGATATAACTTGGAATAGCAACAGGTTGTAATTTACTCAATAATTCGCTTGTTTGAGCGTTGTTTTGAGCAATTACTCTTGCTTCTGCTAATTCTGTCCTCAACCTTTGTGTTTCCTGGTCACACAAAGCGTCTAATATCTTTTGAGTGTTCTGTGTACAATTAGTCATTATCTGACAAGTGTTTTGTACTCATTGCTGTATAGCTCTTTCAATATTAGAGTTTGTATTACAGAAACCAGTGCTTATCAAATTAGTTTGATTAGCGAGATTTTGTTGAGCCATAAGTTGATTTTGTCGCATAGTGTTATTATTCATCAAATCAACAGTATTATCGTGATTGTTATTACTGTTTTGATTTCCTTACATTCTCTACAAAATTCTCGTTTACTTTCTTTACCACATTTCAAACATTTCATCTTTATTTGTTATATGGTAAATTTTCACAAGCTATTCAATCTCAATCTCAATCTAAACTTCTATGTCATAATTTGTATAACATATCAGCTTTCCACCTTGCGTCTATATTTTCACAAGTACTCTGATAATTTGCTAACATAAAAATATTAAATGATATACTCAATATTAAAATTGCTATGATTATACTATTTATTATTTCTTTCATTCCTATTGTACATTTGAATAAATATATCAACTACTTTATCTAAAAATTCTTTACTAAATTGATTTGTATATTGATTAGATATATCATAATTAAAATCATTCATATTTAATCTTAATGGAGTATGTGCAACCATTTCTTTTTCTCTCATATTCACGTGGCTTTCATATCCGTATCTTTCAACATCTGTTCACGCTCGTATTACCAATGCTTGTTTTCAAAAAGCTTTTGCACAATGATGCATTGAACTATCTACTCATATTACAGGATACCTATCAGCAAGGCTTACAACTCGCCTCATATCTGTTGTAGTAATAGCCTCACATCATTTTAATCTCGGTTGGTCTTCTCTTTCAACTACATATATTTCGTATCATTTTTTTATAAGTTCATCTGCTATATACTGTGCGTCTTTAACATACAAACTTCTGTACGATTTGTCGTTATTGTATCACATACTTCAAAAAGGTTGAAACAATATCTTTTTACTATTACAACCTTGACATCATAAATAATTGCTATGTTTTTCGTGTTCTGCAAGGAATAAGCAAGGCTCATATACTTTATCTAATCAAAGCTCATCTTTTATTATCTCTAATCGATTTACTCAATCATTAAAGAATTTTGGCTTTGTGTATGGCTCAATCTCTATATAATCGTTTCATTTAATTACATCTTCAAATAATCTTCTATCTTCTAATCAATGTACACTAACTATATATGGATTTCACCAAAATACGAGCGGTCGGCTTGTTATAACCTTTACAGGTCTGTTTTTTGCAACTTCTGTAATAGCACCACTCATTGCTACTACTCTACCAAGTCATCAATCAATACGAATTACCAAAATTTCTTGTTTTTTTGTCATAATTATTTTTTATAAATTAAAATTGTCATAATATCAAACATCAATCATTTCAAGGACATCAATCACAACCACCACATCATCAGCTACAACCTCAGCTTCATCAATGGACATCTATCGTTCATTGAGTAAAACATTCCCTATAGAATATCATAATATTTGCTCCATTTCAACCATTCCCTCAACATCAAGCATTACTATTACTTCAACTATAAAGATTTCAAGGTCAACCTCAATTTCAACCATTTCATCAACATCACATAATACAATTGTTATAAACACAAGTCGCATAAATAACTAATCAATAATGTCATCAAACTCAATTTCAACCATTTCATCAACCTGCACCACTACCACAATACGAATAACCTCAATTTCAACCATTTCATCAATTACCATAAAAACTATCTCATCATTTTCATCAAGTTCAGCAATTATATCATCAAGAGTTGCTGTTTCTCTTACTTCAATTACCTCAATTTCATCAATTTCACCAATAAGACCTTCAACCATTTCATCAAGATACAAAGCAACTATATACTCAAATAGGTCAGCTTCATCAGTTTCATCAATTTCAATAATATCAATCTCATCAATCTCAATTATATCAGTCATAAGCTCAACAAGGTACTGCTCATCAATCACCTCAATTACATATTCAAAATCATCATCAACCTCATCAACTTCAACCTGCTCATCAATTATACTCCGTTGCATTACCTCAATTTCACCTTGCTCAAGCTCAACCTCATCAATTTCAACAACAAGTTATTCATCAAGTATAGGAACCGTAATCACATCAATTCTCATTTCTTCAACCTCAAGCACTACCACAACAAGCACCTCATCAGCTAAATGTATACGGACTGGCTACATTTCATATTTGGTGTACACTTCATCAAATAAGATGATATTTGTATCTATCTGGTATACAATCTGGACTTCAAGTGTGAATACATCATTCATTACAAAGACTATTCTTTATATGCAATATAGGCATTCAATCTCAACAAAAAGATAATATAACTCAACTACAAATTGTTAGATTATTAAAATACCAATCTTTTGCACATAATCTTGTGTCTTCTGTAATAACACAGTCTCAATCACTTCAATCTCAAATACACAGACTTCAAATATCAAACAAATCAGATAATTTTACTTTTTTATTGTTATATATGTTGTTGCTATCAGCTAATACAAATTCATCGTTTCAAGATAATACTGTTTTTTCTGTTAAATCGTGAATATTTACTCAACTAATTTCTCCTCAAACAGTTCACAATCTCCAATCTTCTATACTTATAACTTCTCATCAACTTGTAGTTACTTTACTAATCTTTGTAGATTTATCATTCCAACCTGTTGTGTTTGCTGTCAACAATCAATCTTGGTCTATTTCAATATAATTCGTTGCGTTATCTGTTAAAGTTAATGTTCATCAAGCAAAATCATAATATCAACTTCACACTAATACAGGTCAAGCATTTACTTTTATCTGTAATCAACTAACAACTTCTGTTCTTAATTTGTTTACTCAATTATCGTAAATATCATTTATGCTTTTATCTATTTCGTCAAAATGTTCTTTATCTATATAAGCAGAAATTGTGTCGTCAGTACTAAAAGCATAACTTACTTTTCATTGTGTATTTGCGTCATCATTAACAGGACAAGGTGCGTATTTCCTTTCAACTGTTAAAACATCTCAATTTATAGCAGTAATTAAAACTATCTCTCTTTTCATTACTTTTCAATTTTCAATATTCTCTAATGTAGCCAACATATTTACAGAAAATCTTGCTCACTGTCAATCTCATAGTTGAATAGTCGTAGCTAAACTGCTTATTGGTGCTGATAAAGTACCAAATACATTGTTCTTGATTTCGTAATTTTCGTATCTACTCATTTTGTAGAAATTATGAATTAAATATTTGCTTTGCTATACTTGTATAGTATTCTAAACTCAATTTTACTTGTTCGTAAGTATACTCAACTTTTGATATTTTCAAATTTGAAATTGATAAATCTATGTTTCTTATTCTTATTGTATCTCCTGGGTGTATACTTTCTATTGGGTACAAAGTACTTACTGTTAAATTTATATTCTTTTTTCAATCTTTATATTCGTTCAAATAACTATCTCTGTAAGTTTCTCAAGCAGTTTCTCAATAAGCATTATCAGCACTTACTATAACTTCTTTTCTTCAAAACTTTGTAATACTATCATTATCAGTAGCAACAGAAGTAATCAAAGTATTTACTCATCATTCTTCTTGATAAGTTGCTCTTACAGCATTTGCAACTTTTTCATAATCTTCTGGAATAGTCAAAGTTGTAATATCTTTTTCATATGTAAAATTATGTGTAATCGTACTTGGTACTTCGTGGAATTGTACAACTCAATCAGCTCAAACAAATAAATATCGATTTAATCACTCCATAAGGCTTTTCAAAGCTTCAGCACAAGTATCATTATTAAATTCAAGATAGATATTACTTCAATATGTATCAATACTTCAAGCTGTATAACTTATCAATCAACTATGTTTTGTATTAAAGTAATCAATTATGGCTTTTATTATTTCAGCAGGGTCATCTTCAATTTGAAATTCAAGACTTCAACTTTGTTCAAAATAAATATCATTAAGTAAAGTATATAAGCTCAAAAATGTAATTTGAATATTCTCTTTATTGTTTGAGAAAGTCCTATTTACTTTACTTAATCGACCACTGTATAACAAATAGTTATCAAGACTTCTATTATCTGAAACATAAACTCTACAATATCTTATATTATCAAAATAATCAGTATCTATTGGTAAATTTACATTTAAAACTAATTGTCATTGTCAACTATCAATACTTTCTGAAAAAGAAATATCATTTGTAATTATGCTCATTGGTAAAACTTTGACAAAAGTATTACTTCAATCGTAAAGTTTTATGATGAATTGTTTTTCAATAGGTTTTACTTCAAGATTATAATAATCAATGTATATAGGCTCTGCTGTTTCAAAACTAACTCAATCTCGTACAACACAAGTTATTTCTTGTCATTGGTCTGTAATCAATAATGTATAAGTTGTTGCTTCTTCTCCTGGTATTAGTACTCAATTTCTATATCGTTGAAATTCTGTACCATTATCATAATGTACAGTTAAAGTTCATCATACTTCTATATTTCAATCAATATAAACCATTATAAATAATTCTTTGGGAATAAAACAGCAACGTCAAAATTATATGTTCAATTTGAAACAACATTTAATCAGTTCACACCTGCTTCAAGTTTTGGAAATTTACCACTAAAATCTGTTGATTGAGAATTTATCAGTACTTCCTTTGTAGCAGTATTTATTTCAATAATGTCGCTTGTACTAATTGCTTTATCTATTATAATTTGATTATCTCATATTTTTACTTTTACTTGATTTACAGAAGAAGCACTATTTACAAGAATATTTATGATTGGGTTTGAATATAAATTTCATTCATTATTTATATCTTCATTGATTTCAGCATTTACACTTGTAAATGTTGCAGTACTCCAAGTTTTCTCACTTCGGAAAGGGTCAAGTGCTGTAAAAGTTAATTTGAATTTTCAATGGTCTATGTCATAATGTTTCCTATCTATAATATCAGAATTAGTTAGAGAACATAATATTCTACGATAAACTCATTTTACTTTGAAATCTAAATATCAAGTCTTTACAGATAAAGCTTTTTTCAAATTATCTATTTTATCTTCTATGTCATCACTATCACTTCATTTTACTCGTCAATTCATAGTAATAGTTCTCTGCTTATAAAATCTATCTAATACTCATCATCAATCATTTTTTGGGTTGTCATAAGTCAATAGATTTATTTTAGGCATATTCCAAACATTTATTTCTGTAATCATATAATTTTCGTTCTGTAATCAAAATCAGTTAAATACTATATTATCTGCTCATCATCAAGCAGTAATCTTTCTTCAACCATTGAACAATACGTTATTAAAATTTGCTATATTCGTCATTTATGTTTGATTACTAATAAATACCTCTTTTATATAATTCTAATTGTCTTGTAATCGTACTTGCTATCGTTTCAGCCAAGCTTTGTTGGTCTGTTCAATCATTTATACTTACATCTCCAAAACTAATGTTGATATTTGTTTCTCCTGCTCCTGCAAAAGCTAAATCTTCATTTCTTGTAATTCTACCATTTTGACTTGGTGTAAATAATTCTGGTCAATTCTCTCAAACAAGATAAGTTTGTCAGTTGTATACTGGTCATCATACGGCTTTTCATCAACCGAACCAACCACTTACAGTACTTGCTGCATTTGATACTCGTTCCTTTGCACTATTCCAAGCATCTTTTAATCTTTGTACGGCTTTTTCTATTCGGTTTACCAATTTACCAATTTTATCTACAACCCAATCATAGCTTTCTAATATTCAATTTTTTATATTTGTCCACATATCTCAAAATGCTTTGGTCATAATCTTATCGATAGTTTGTGCTACTTGCTGTCAAAACTTCTTTATTTTTTCCCAAGCTCATTCCCAATCTCATTGAAATATGTCTAATAAAACTCAAAGTGCTGTAAATAATCATTCAAAAGCAAGTTTTACTCATTCTATTGCTGTTTCAATCAAAAATTTAATCCAATCCCAAAATGCTTGTAAATATATCTTGATTTGTTCTCAATGTTCTTCCCAAAATGCTTGTATTGTTGTAATAAATTCTTCTATATAAGGTTTTACAAAGTCTATAACTTCTTGTGTCTTATCTTTAATTCAACCAAAGTTCGTTGCTCGTGCTAATCACAAAGCAGTAATTGCTCAAATAACTATTCAAACAGGTCAAGATAAAGCAGCCAATCAAGCGGATACCAGTGGCAATGCTCATCATAAAGTTATTAGTCATCAAGTCAATAATCACACCGCTCAAATTACCAAAGCAATTCTTCAGGCAAGTTCTTGGTGTTCAGCAATTCGGTCTGAAACTTTTTCAATTATTGGCGAAATTTTTGCTAACAAATCTTCTAATAATGGTAAAATAGCCATTCAAATACTTTCTTTGATTTGTCAGAAACTATCTTGTAAATTAGATAACATACCTTGATAAGTATGACTTTGTTTTTCCATTAAGTTTTCAAATTTTCATCATTCACTTGTCATATCTTGAAAAGCCTTTTCAACCAATGGAAAAGTAATCAATCATTTACTTACCATATCTCAAATTTCTTCTGTTGTTTTTCAAAGGCTATCTGCTAATTGTTGTTGTAAAGGTATTCACATTATAGCAAAATCTCTCAATTCTCTACCTGTTAACTTTCATTGACTTTTTACTTGTCAATAGTTCAAAGCAACTCTACTCAAATCAATACTTAATCAAGCAGAAACATCTCACAAAGTTTTCAATGTTGGTATTACATTTTCTGCTTCAATTCACATTCATATAAGTTGTCTTGCATTATCTCTAACTCATACTAATTCAAAAGGAGTATTTTTTGCGAAATCTGATAAATCTTTCAATAATTCATTAGATTTTTCTTCACTTCAAATCAATGTTGAAAAAGCAACTTGTGCTTGTTCCAAGTTTCATCAATACTCTAAAACGCTACTCGACATATCTTTAAAAACTTTAGTAATTCATAATCAACTTAATGTCTTTCAAAGATTACTTAATTGTCAAGAAACACCTTGTATTTCTTTAGTAGCGTTATTTTGAGCGTCTAATATGAGTTTTATATTATAATCTACATCAGCCATTATTTATTGTTTATGATTTGAATTTACTCTTGCTTTTTGCTTTTCTCTTTCAGCTTGTATTTTTTCTCGTTCTCTTTCTTTCATCAACATTTCATAATTTAAGTTCAATATATTTTCATCTTGCTTGTATAATTCAGTTGGCGTACAGTGATATAATTCTTTCATCAAAATATAATCTCTATGGTCTTTACTTAAATTCTTTCAAGTTCTCAAAGTCCTACAAAATTGATTGATTATATCACTGTTATTTACTGGGTGTTTTTAATCATTGTACCTTTTCTAATATCTTATTATACTCTTCGCTTGTTAAATTATCTATTTCTTCTTCAGTAAGATTAGTCATATTTTTAACCAAATAATCATTGGCTTTCTGAATATTACTTAAAGGAATATCAATACTATTTGTATTTTGAATATTCGCTTTTACTCACTCAAAAAGACAATCATTAAATCATCTATCAATAGCTCTTGTATAGCTATCTTTGAACTCAATTTTTTTTCAGTTAATTTCCATTTTACTTGTTTTTAGATTATAAAAGTTCTTGTTTTTAATTTAGGGTGTACCAAGAAAAACAAGAAAACTCGATACACCCTTATATTTTAGTATCAAGTTGAATTACCATTTAATAACAATACTTCAATAGATGTTCCACTTGCATTGTCATATTGTCAACTAAATCATAATGTCTGTTTTACTATTCCATTATTGTCATCAGATTTAGTCCATTCTGTTAATCATACTTTCATACAATCAACATAAATACTTGGGTATATTCAAGTAGCCAAAGCTGTTGCTTGTTTATTTTCTGCAAAAAATCTCAAAGCTTTCTTATCAGAATTTATTACATAATCTCTTAATGTAGTATCTTCAAACAAAGCTTCAAAATCTCATTCCAAAGTAAATTGTTGATTATGTAAGCTGCTAACATCAGTACTTCAGAAACATTGAATATCTGTTAAATTCTTATTTATAGTTAATCTGAAGTTTTGCATACATACAGCTGTTGCTGTGTTCAATCAACTTTCATCATTAGCGAACAATACTCCTGCCATACTTGCTGTAAATGGGTTTTCATCAGCATAAGCAGGGTTTAATGTTGTATTGTTGTCCTGCATTTGCTTTCATTGAAATTCAGCACTAAACTTTACATAATCAGCCACTTCACAACTCAATTCAAAACTGTTTATCATCATATAAGTTGCATAAGAAGAAGAAACAGGGTCATCATCATACATACTAAATGTAGGGTGATTATTGCTATTTAATCTTTCAAACAGATGAGCATAAACTCAACTTACAGCTGTTGCTGTCATAGTCCAAGTTCCATTTGTTGTACTTCAAGAAGTGGCTTTATCAAAGAAATAATAAGTTGTACTTCCTATAACTAATATTTTCTTTAATTCTGCTCAACCTGTTGTAATATCTCATCTTGCAGGAGTTCAACCACTTGGAGTTCAAGTCACACAATATAATTTTGTGTATTTTCATAAAGCACCAAGTAATAAATAACCAATAAAATCATCTCTAACAATTCAAGTCAAAGTTATATTAGAGAAATTTTTAGTTGTAAATGTATCAAATACTTCATCAATAACTCCATATCAAGAAGTATCTTGTGCTGTTTCAAAGCTTGGGCTCAAGGTTCCACTTTCTTTTGGTATTCGTACTTGTGGAGAAACTTTTGTTCAAGCTGTTGTTTCTTTTCAAAGTCATATTGCTGACCTTCTACCAATATAAGCATTACTCATTTTGATAATTTTTTATAAACTAAATACTCTTGTTTTCATAATCTGTCATTGCTTTTACTTTCTTTTCTGCTTCTTCTAAACTTTTTGCTTTTACTCTAATTCATAGTTTAGCGAAGTTATAAGTTTTCATTCCGTCAAAGATTTCTTCATTTTCTTTTACATCAATCTTTGGACATTCTTTACATTTTTTAGGCATTTTTAATTTTCTACAGATGTAAAATTACATTCTACTTCAAACACTCTATAAGGCTCTGCTGTATCTGTAAATCATCGCATATATGTAAATTCACAGCTTACAGTATTTCCATTAGTATTACTTCGTGTAATTGTTCAAATCTCTTTCAGTTTCTTCATAACCATATCAGCAACAACTCTCATATTATCTTCAATATTTGATTTATCTTTGTATATTCTATCAATCAATCTTACTGTATAATTTATCTTGTTTTGATAATTACAACTATCTAACAAACTTACTGTTCAATTACTCGGAGTAATAATAATAGCAGGTAAACTTATTCAATTCTCAATTTTAATATCATAATTATATACATCTCAAATTATTCAATTTGAATTTTGGGTTGTATATTTGATTTCAAGCATTTTATTATAAATCGTATCTCATATCTCTTTGAACGAATAAGTTGTTGGCATTATTTCAATTTTTGATTTAAAGCTTCTTTTACTATCTTTCAAATCTTTAATTCGTTATCTGTATATCATCTCATCAAATAATATTTTGTATCAGGGTGTAAATTGTTTTCAAATTCACGTCTTCTTGCATATTTCAAAGGACTTCAGACAATAGCATATCATTTTTGAATATAATTGAAGTTCGCATTTATAGATTTTCTCAACATTCAAGTTAGATAAGGTGCGTTCGTTTTTGCTGTATTCTGTACCAATAATCAAACATCTGTTAGCATAAGTTGAATAGCACTACTTACATTTCTGTCCATATTTATTACTTTCTCTATATCTCACTCGACATACATTAGTTTCAAATACTCATATTTATAAATGATTTGTAATATTTATCACGAGTTCAATCTCGATATTGTACACTATCTATAATATATGTTATTCAATCACAAACTACTTTATCTCAAACTTCAACTTTTTTTGTACTATACATTTTTTTCGTATTCATAACTGTTGCTTGTTCAAATCAATCTCTTGTACTTACTGGCTGTATAGCACAAGCGAACATAGTTCAATCCGCATCATAAGAACTTACATTATTTGTATTTCTTGAATATTTATAAAGTATAGCTTTTTTATTAAATAGTATCATTATTCTTAAATTGGTAAGTTAAAGTTCTTGTATTTATTAAGTAGAGTAGTAAATGAAAAATATATATCATCAGATGTCATATTACCATATACTCAGCTCTTACTTCAAAATGTTATTTCTTCATCTCATAATTTATATCTCTGTACTCACTCATTATTATGTTCTTGTCGTATTCAACTTGCTAACATCATTTCTAATAATTGAATATCATATGGTATAGTTTCGTATCAAGCTGTATATTCAAGTTCAATCATTCATCGGTCGTTTAATGTTAATTTCTTAAATATACATCTTCTATCATACATAACTAAATAATCAGTTCATTTTACTCACGAATAATTTTCTCAATTCATTTTATTTATACTTACAACAGGTTTATTCTTTAAGTAAAATTCTAATCATCTTGGAGTATAATATATTCATCTTTTTTCGATAGTTTCTGTTTGTGTTCATTTCAAAAAACTATCAACTCAACATAGATTATTAAGTTTTGCTCAGGCACTATCTAACATATTTGTCAATAATGTATCATATGTTGTATCAGTACTATCTATTCATATATATTCTTTGAATTGTGCTAATGTTGAATACATTGTAATATTTCAGATTTATAAATTATTTTGATTTTTTACTTTTCTTCTCAACTATTATTTCTTCTTCAGTTTCTTCTTCTACTTTTTCTCGTCTATTTCAGTAAGCTCTTAATAGATAATCTCAAAGGTCATCATTTACTTCATAAACTTCTCATTTCTTTATTTCTATTCAGTTTAATAGTTCATCATCTAATATTGCTTTTACGTGCATTTCTTTATGATTAAATATATAAATTCTCTACCAACAAGGGTACAAGATGTACCCCTATTGATAAAGTTTATTTTGTACAATTAGACAGTTACATTTGCTCACATTGCAACAGTATAACCAAGTGAAGCAGCATTATTTGCTACTGCAAATCAGAACTCGAATGTAGCAACTAATTTAACTCATTTTCCTGGTACTCTTGCAACTTCGATTGTCAAAGGTTTTCCAAATCAGTATTGTACAGCTGGTTTATAAACCATTACAAAACTTCATTTTGTATTGTTACCGGCTGTAGCGTCAACTAATCAAGAAGTGTTTGTTAATGCAGGGAAATCTCTTGCAACCAAAATGTCGATATTCCATATCTTAGCCAATACTCATTGAGATATTGTTGCATTAGGTCCGAATTTGTCCATTGTTATTACTTCAGATAATTGAAGTGTCTTATCATAAACATTAGAAGGCTCGATAATCAAAAGATTATTCAAGTCAGCTTGGTATCAAGCACCTAATACTTGTTTAACTGAAAGATAAGAAGCAGATGTTAATGTTCAAACAGAAACAACTGTATTGTCAATTCATAACTTTCTCAATCAGTTAGCATTTTGAGTAAAGTAAGGACTTCCAGAATATGTACCATTTACATTTCCACTTCAAGAAGCTGTTGTATCTCCATTTATGATTACAGCATCAATAGTTCTTGCAGCAGAACGATTTATTCTTTCTCTAATTATGCTTTCTAATCTATCAGTAGCATAAGTTAATTCTCTATCAGATACATCAACTGTTGTGATATATTGTCATTGAGAAATAACAATAGCGTCTGTTGTAGGTCAGTTATTAGCAGGTGTTAGACTTCAAGCTCAAGTAGTCCATTCAGAATTTCCTTGAAACATTGCAGCTTCTCAAATAACAGGTACTTTTTCAGATATAGCCATATTGTTTCCGTGATTTCCTGGTAATAATGGCAATAATCTTGAATAATTACCTACCAAATCAAGCATAGGGTCTCCTAATACATTTGTAGGTATCAATTCTGCTCAAAAGTTAGTAGCTCAAGTATTCATTACTTCGTTAGCTTTTACTTCTTCTTCTACTTCAGGTGTTGTAATTTCTTCATCTTCTTTTACGAAGATATTAGCTTCTTTTCTTGCTAATTTTACTAATTCTTTAATATTCATTTTGAATTAAAGTAAATAAATTAAAAGTTTTTCAATGCTTCAGCAACTGCTGAATATCATTGTTTCTTAACTGGTCTTGTATAAGCCAATCATTTTGCAACAGGAATATTATTTATCTTTGTTGCAAGTCTATCAATCGTTTCTACACTTTCAGCGAATAGCTTACTCATTGTATCAACTTTTGATTTCAACTCTTTAATCTCAACATCTTTTTTGCTTAATTGCTCATCAAAAGATTTTTGCATTTCAGCAAGTTTATTATCAAGATTAAATGATTTTGTCTCAACTTCGATTGATTTCGTCTCAACAACTTCATCACTGCTTGTTTCATCAGCGACTTCATCGTTTGTAGGTGTTTCAACCTCATTTTCAGAAACTTCTTCAACTTCTGTTTCAACTATTTCAGAATTTTCATCTGCTGTAATTTCTTCAATTTCTTTTAATGTATCATCTTCAATTAAAGATGTATCAAGTTCTTTTTCTTCTTCTACAACTTCTTCTTCAACTTCTTCTTTATTTTCTGGTACTACTGCTTCAATATCAAGTGGTATATCTTCATCATCTTCTGCTCTGTATGGTTTTTCTTCTACTTCTTCTTCTGTTTCAACTTCTTTTACTTCAAGCAAATCTTCTAAACTCTTTACTAAAGCGTAAGGGTTAGCAGGAACAGAAACAACAGATATTTCAAATAATTCTAAATCTTTAATAATATTTGTCATATCATACGTTCAATCAGAAAGTTCACGAACATCTGTGTCATAATCTTTTACTCTATATCATATTGAGAAACTTCTTAATACTCAATTTTTGATTTGGTCGATTACTCAATCTGTATTTTCTGTAATCTTTGCTTTTATAAATAATCAGTTGTCATCAATATTGGTTTCTTCAACTAATCAAATTGGTTTGTCTGTTTTATGTTGAAGTAATACGATAGGGTTTAGCATATATCACTCAATAGCTTTTTCAAAAGCTTTTGGCTCTACGATGTCTCAAACTCTATCTTTGTCTTTTGTCGAAGCATATCACTCAATTTCTACTGCTTCTTTTCAATCATTGTCAACTACTTTGACAGATTTTGTGTTTCGTAAGCTTTGAAAGTATCACTTGTTATCTTTCAAATTAAATCTTTTGCTCATTTCATTTATTTATTAAATAAATCTATTCTCTATATAAAGCACCTTTCCTTGCATAAAGTATTGTACATCTACAATTTACTCATCAAGGTGGTATTGGAACTCATACACTTGGGTAAACATAATCAGCTGGTACTCGTCATTCTTCTTCACATTCCATATGCTCAGGTCTTACTTTACTATCATCACAAGTTTGTCGTTTCTTTTCCATTTCAATTCATACACTCATTAACTGTTGAACAGGTTGGTAATTTCAATATTCATAAGCTTTTCACATTTCCGTCACTGCTATACTTCTTGCTCTTGGCTTTCAAAATAACATTTCATTTTTTTCATTTATTTGTTTTGCTACTTCTCATCGTGTTAAATTATTATCTATTCAATTCTTCAATATTTCAATTACATCGTGCTTTGTTGTATAACTTATTGCTCACTTGAAATTACTTAAATTTAGTTCTCATCGTTCATTAGCATAATTACTTATAATATCTGTATAATAACTAAATCAATTCTCTGTAAGCAATCTTTCCAATGTTCTATAACTTCTCTTGTATCACTTTTCTACTCATCTTCTTATTTGTGGTTTCAAATCATTTATCATATCATCAACTCACATTTCTAATCGAAATCATCATAATGGCTCACTATTCACTACATTTCTTCGGTCTTTCTCTTGATAAAGATGCACGTGTGTATTATTTAGATAATTCCAAGCAAGTTCTATATTCAATGTATAATGTTCGTATAAATCTTGTAAGTTATTATCTAAAAATTCTCTCTGCTTCTTAAACGATTTCTGTATTATTGAGTAGCATTTATTCTCACGTCTCAATAGTCTTCTGTAATCAGCACTTAATGGCATACTATGTTTCGTCAGAATATAAAACTGGGTCAAGGGCAATATCTTCTAATAATACAGCATTTCTTGAAACAAGTAATTTATTAGCATTTTCATCAGGCATTGCTTCAAATCATCTTTCTACTCTTGCTTCATTGATTGTTATTATTCAACTTGCTACATCTTTTCTTAATCACTCCATTCGTTCTTGTGTGGCTTCTACTTGTTCTCAATCAGTTCTTACTCGTAATTTCTCAAATAAGTCTGGTCTAAACATTTCAAGCAATCTATTTAATATGTGCTCAAAATCTGTTTCCAATGGTCTTAATGTTCACTCTATAAATACTGTTCTTTGATTTTGTCAGTTTGAATAATTTATATCTTCAACATATCACAACATAGTTTTTGGTACTCCAAAACAAGCACTTACTTTTTCTGTTGTTAAATGTCTTTGATTTATAAACTCCATATCTCTTGGGCTTAATGCTATCGTTTTTATGTCTTTTACTCATCAAGCGACTAATGTTTTATGTTGGTTTTTACTTCATCTAAATTGATGTTCAAACATATCTTTTGCATTCTGCATTTCTTCAGGGCTCATTCATTCATCTAACATTAAGATAGCACTTGGTATGGCTGAATTTTGATAGAAGTAATAATTTGTTTTCATTGCTTCTAAATCTGAAAGAGCGTCATAAATTACTCAATTCAATACTCACATTCAGTTTACAGAATTATGTACATCATCTTCATATTTAAAATAAGCAAGTTGGTCTGGTTGGTATCTTTGAATTTGTCAAGCATTGCTTGTCACTTGAAAATATTTTATTACTCAATATTCATCAACATATTTACTTACAGCTCTACTATCTAATATATCAAATCAAATTGTTTGTCATTGAACATTCAAAATTGGTAATATATATAATTCTCAACTCAAAAAATAATTTCTATATAATGCTGTCTTGAAGTGTAAGAAAGTTGGAGTTTGAAACAAAGAATATACTTCATCTGTTAAAACATTACTTTCAATAGTTTTTCTATTATTGTCTTCTAAATATAATCAGTTTCTACTTACTCATTTTGCTATTTGTTTTATAGCTTGTCTAATATCTCAATTATATTCGTAAAGGTCATAATAAGTATTCAAATCTAAAACAGCGTCATTTCTCAATAACGATGTAAGAGTTGTATTACTTTGATAATAAGCTTTTTTTTTAAAAGCATTACTAATAGTTTTCTGTATTCTATCTAATACTCACATAATTTATATGTCAATATAAATCTTTTATCGAGTGTAGTATAATCACGAAATCATAAATACAAAATTAAAATTAAATAAAAAAAGCAAGTTTTTACACTTGCTTCTATATCTTATCATAATTGTGCTATTCTTCATATCTTACATCTTCTAAATTCATACCTCGTTCATTATCAAATGGTACATATTCACACCTAAATAATCTATTTCTATTAGTTCATTTTACTATAAATTTTCACATATATTCTCCTGCATAAGTTGGTCATTCAAAATTATATGGTCATCAATCAATAAGCTTCAATCATTCTTGGCACACATACCATATATAATTTTTATGTCTATTATAATGTTCTTGTAAAGTCTTTTCTTCTGTTTTAACTTCTTCAACGACTTTTTCTGTTTTAGGAGTTGAGTGTTTTGCTTCTTCTTTACTTGCAGTAAATACTCAAATCATTGTTATTACTCAAAATATAATAAATCATCGTGCTAAACATCACATTTTTTTCTTTGGTTTTTCTTCACTCATCTTGTTTTTTGAAAAAATAAAAAAGTTGTTTACATAGATTATATATAAACAACTTCAAAAATAAAGAGAAAACTGCTATTTTTCTTTAGAAATATCTACTGTTGGTATATTTTCTATATTCACTTCTATAATATCAAAGCAATCAGGTATTTCTATCTTTGCAGGTAATTTATACTTAAATCAAAGCTCATCTTTTGCTTCCTGCAACATATCAACATACCAATTATAAGTTTCAGCAATCTTTACAAACTTCTCTTGGTACTCATTAGCACCACTAACACAACTTCTCATATTATTCAATAGTTGTGCTAATACATTTAATTTTTCATCGATTTTCATTTCTTCTTCAAGGTGTCTATCTTGTTCAACCTTAAATGTAAATTCATCGATTTTTGTGTACGTTCTTTTTCCGTCCATTTTAATATTTTTAATAATCTAAAATCAAGCAAAAACCCGAGTTTCTTTTGATGGCTTATTCTTTCTCAAATAGTACTTTTGGCAGGTCATTCCTTTTCTTTTGTACATATTTTCGAAATTCGAATAAGCTAATATCTGTAATCATTTTTGTTTCATCTTCTGTTTGTTGAGATGATAAGAACTCTAACACCATTGTTTCAGTAATTACAACTTCAAGTGTTTGACTTCTAACATAAGGGTCATAATCATACTTTTTTTTCATTTTTAGAAGCTTCAAATATAAAAGCTCTTGTTTTGGTCTGTCAAAGCAAATAACAAACTATCTACCTTGTCGTCATAATCTCAATTTGGGAAAGCCAATAATTCATCTACCAAATCACTTGTTCAATCAGTAAATAGTACTTTTCAATCTTCAAATAGTATTTGCTTTTCTAACAGCCTTGTAGTTTTGTCTTTTGTTGTTTTCTGCTCTTGTACTGCTAATCACATTTCTTTGAATATTCATTTCAGTACTAATTGGTAAGCTACTGTTTCAACGATAACTCTTGTTGCATTTCGTTTGATGTATAGATTTCTTACAATTTCTGTTGCTCTTTTAATATTCTTTTCTAATCATTCTAATCAGATACATTCTAATACATATCTCCTATCTTCAAAAAATCATACAACACAAATAGCAAATCTATCACTTCACTCTTTTTCACTTACAGCTGGGTCCACTCCAATCTGTATTTTAGTAAATTGTGGCAACTGGTCTTTGCTAACATATTTTATCATATCTCTTGTTATAATATGCTGTCATATTACATAAGGTATTAACAAATAGTTTTGATTAAAACTTATGCTTCATAATCTGCGTCTTTCTGTTTCCAATGATGTATATTTCTTATTACTATCAATTTTTCATTCATTTAATCTTTCCGCTTCTTCATCTGTTTCAACAAATCTATCTCGGACTATCTTTCAATCTTCATATATTGGTAGTATGATTATCTCTCGGTTTTTGTCGTTTTTAATATGTTCTTCAAATCTTGGTACTAATCAATCTTCGTAAATAGTATTTCATAAGAACACCATTTGACAAGCTCAAGTAGTTCATCATAATATTTCATTTAACAAGAACTCAAAGTTTTTATCTATCTTCTTTTTGCTTTGAGTACTTGAAATTGTATCAACATCATCTAATATAATTAAATCAGGTCTATACTTTCAATCACTGGCTGTATAGTTCTTTCATCTCGGACTTGCTCACAAACTCATTGCTCTTACATAACATTCATTTTCTGTAACAAATTTATCAATTCTTTTTATTTTTTTCTGTCAATTCATTGTTTTATATTCAGGGTAATATAAGTTTCAAAAATCAAACACAAATCTTTCTCAATTGTCAGTATCTCATATAAATGAATTGGCAATATATGTTAAGTTTTCTTCTGCATTGTCTATCGTTTGAGAATATCGCATAATATTCCTTCTTTTCTTATAAGCTATGCAGTAATTCACATACATTTGTGCAATAGTTGTTTTAGCGCATCATCTAAATCATTTAAAGTAAATGTTTTTTCATTGTTCTATTGCTTTATAATATTTCAATAAACATTTGGGAGTATCAAAAGAGTAGTATTCACGAAAATAATAATTACAGTATCAGAAAAAGTCTTTGCTATAATAATATTTTCTTATTTCTTTATTCTCTTTGATTTTGTTTATTAAAAGTTCGTCCATTAGCTTTTGTTTTTGAAATAATTATCAATCATTTCTTTATCTTCAAAACTTATACTATCTCTATTATTATTCATATTTTCATTCTTGCTTACTGTTGTTGGCTCTCATAATTCAGTTTTGCTCATCTTCCAAATAGTTTCTAATTCTTTCAAATCTACTAAATCTCAATCTTCTTGTGTTTTCTTAATTATTGCTTGTAATTTCTTTCTTACAAGTTGTATTGAAGTTTTTTTTGCTTCAAGTAATCGTTCCATTGGTATTTCAAGTTTTTTTGCTAATTCGTTTTGTCTTCTTTCAAGTGCTTTCTCTACGATTTTTTCTTTTCGCTCTTTCTTATCTTTTGACCGTCAAGCTGTATCTGTTCTATTTATCTTGCTTGTTAATCATTTGTTAGTTAAAAACGCACTGACTTCATCATAATCACTTTCAAAAAATTCGAGTTTCAAAGCACTGTAATCATATTTTTGTACTCACATCTTAATTTTTGTTATAAATTAAATCTAATCGTTGCTTTCTTATCTCATTACTTACTTTGTACATCATCATTGGAGGTACAGACATTCAAATTAAATATTCTGGTTTTATATCTAAAAAGTTATAATCTTGAGCTCGACTTCATACGAGTTTTAATTCCGATATATTCAAATATCTATATTCTCATCGTACAAAATTATTATCATTTGCTGTTATTGTATTACATACTTTGTTATCATATATGATATTATGAGAAAAAAAGTTTCATTTCTTTTCGTATCTATAATCTGCTTTTCTCAAATCAGTATCTCAATATTTAGCACATTTAGCAACTTCTAATATCTTTCATTTCAATGGTCTATCTTTTCTTCAGCTTCTATCGTGTATTTCTTTAAATAACACTGGCTTTTCATTAAATTCAAGTTTGAGTTTTGGTAATTTATATTCTTTCCTATGAGCTACGAAAAATATTCTTTCTCTTTTCTGTGGTAATCACATTGTAGCACCATTTAACAAAAATAATTGTACATCATATCATAATTCTTCAAATCTGTTAAATATCATCTTCAGGTATCATTTAGCATTTCATAATAACATTCATTTTACATTTTCTGCAATAACAACTTTTGGCCTAAGCTTTTCTACAACATCAAGATAGTCAAAAAATAAATCAGACAATACTTGTTTTGCTTGTCATTCTCTAAACTTCTTTTCTTTTCATCGTCATTTTTCTCTTGCTCAAGCTATAGAGAAAGTTGAACAAGGTGGGCTTCAATCTAATAAATCAATATCGAATAAATCATTTGGTAATTCTTCATTTGGAATATTTTTGAAATCTTGTACTCACATCAAATAATTATATCATTCTCAAAAATTCTTTTTATACACTTTGTCCATTTGTGGGTCAATCTCACAAGTTCAAATTACTTCATATCAAGCGTTTTTATATCACATACTACTTCATCATCAGCAAGAAAAACAGCTGAAAACTTTATATCAGTTTTTCTCTACTTTTGATAAGTCTTTAATATATCGTTTATAGTTCATCATCATCTAATTCATCAGTTGAATTAAATTCAAATCAACATTTAGGACATTTATGTTCAAATCATCATAAATCATCTACTCAAATCTCTTTATTCTGAAATCATTGTTCGGTCATTGGTTTTTCTTCATCATCAGACAAATCAGGGAACAAATCATCAACATTTAATTCAATATCTCAAATATTTAAATCTCAAATCTCATCTAATTCAACTTTTAAATTACCATAATCTCGTTCACTCTCATTTAGTTTATTATCAAGTATTCTGTACTTTTTAATTTGCTTTTCTGTAAGGTCTTCAGCTCTTATACAAGGTACTTTTTCTAATCATAGTTTCTTTGCTCAAGCCAATCTTCAATGTCATACGATTATGAAATTCTTTTTATCAATCACTATTGGCTGTAAAAATCAGAACTCTTTTATAGAATTTGCTATTCTGTTAATTTGTTCTTCTCAATGAATTTTATTGTTAAATTCATATGGAATAAGTCTTTCAACTTCGATTTCTTCTATTTTCATCTTGTTTTATCATTGATAAAATCAAAGGAGGTATATTACCTCCTAATGCTAAAGATATTTACGCCACCGCTTGCAACCACTATTCAAGATTTTTCATAGTGTTGTGGGTAATATCTAAATATTTAAGACCTTCTTCGTCATTTTTTAAAATTAAAAAAATGTCGGCAATGTTAAAATTGTCGGCAAATGTTCGTTGCTTTTGTATATGGCAGTATAAATTTTAATAATAGATTTTTTGATTGCAATATTTTATTTATTTTTATATCTTGACATTTTATATGAAAAATATATAATATTTATTGCCTTGCTATTATATAAAAAGAGATTGAACGAGCTTTTAATCTCTTACAAATAGAAAAATGGAATTATCAAATGAACTGCTTGCTAAATTTAAGGAATATTTACAAAACAAAAATTACAAAAAATGAACAATCAATAAAAATATAAATGGAGTAATAGATTTTATTTGATTTAATTGAATTAAAGACACAGATTTAATTACTTATCAATCAATAGAAGATTACAAAACTTTTTTAAGACAGCAACCAACACCAAAAACAAGTGTTTATTATTGAAAAAAAGACACTATTTCATCAACAACTATTGCTTGGAAAATTCAACCAATTAAAAACTTCTTGAAACGATTAAATATGTTTTATAATGATTGAATAAATTTTAATCTTGTTATCTGTCCAAAATGCAAATCTATTCCTATGGACTATTTTGAAGAAGATGAAATCAGATATTTATTACAACAAGTAAATAAATTAGAAAAATATGATATAAACAGATTAAGATGTAAATTATTAATTACAATGTGATATACAACAGGTATGAGATTATGAGAAATGTTAAATTTAAAAGTTGAACAATGTTTGAATAATAATAAGCTTATCATTACTTGAAAATGAGATAAAGATAGATTGGTATTTATAACAGATAAAGTAAAAGCACTAATAATTGAATATTTACAAATAAGAAAACAACCAATACCACGAACTTGAAATATTTGAACAAATCACTCAAAAGAAAATTATGTATTTATATCTCATAATCAGGAAACATTTTGAAATAAAATTAGCGAACAAACTATTTGTTATCATATGCAAAAATATTCTGATATAATCGATTGAAAAAAATTTTCTTGTCATTGTTTAAGACATAGTTTCGCTACTCATCTTTTAGAACAATGAGTAGATTTAAGAACAATACAAGAATTACTTTGACATAGCAATATTACAACTACTCAAAGATATATGCATATAGTAAACGAAAGACTACAAAAAATGCACAATTTAGTATTTAGTTGATTTTAAGAAAAGGCAATTAAGAATTGATAACTTGTATAGAAAAATACTTATGAGAACTACTTTTTTTGAAAAAAGTCTTGATTTTTTATTTTTTTTTGCTATAATACGATTGTTATGATTTTTTGATGAGTAAGAAAAAACCTATATTATATAGGGGGCCTTTAGAGATAAGGTCGAGGGTTCGAACCCCTCCACACCTAAACTCTGAAAGACAGCACTATTAAATAGAAAACTCTTACTTGTCAAAGTGAGAGTTTTTTTGTATATGGCAAGGCAAATGTTCAATCTCACAACTCATAACAGGTATTGCAAGCAGATAATTCTAACAAATATGAGTTATCTTGGACAGCAATACCTCCTTGATAACTCGCATTTGTTTGAATTGTTTTCTTGCAGGAAATCCTACCACGGAAAGACCGAACACTACGATAAAGTGATAACATAGAAGATAATACAAGGCGAGTAAATCAAATTGTTTTATCTTCTAATTTTTGAAAATGAAAGAAAACGAAAAGCAAAAGGAGGTTGTTGTTGAAAATGAAGAAACAGTAAGCGATGAAGCATTGCAACAATTTATTTTCGATGACAACCAACTATCATACTACAATGAGTATGACCTTTATATCAATAACCAGTATTCACAATGCT